>CAMIWY010000126.1 GCA_946402595.1 uncultured Clostridia bacterium | reverse complement strand
CAATGCCATGACCGAGGACGGCATACTTGTAAACATCGACGGCAATGCCAACAGGGTTTCGGCTATTGCTCAGGGCCCGAAGAAGGTAGTCATGATTGTCGGAATGAATAAGGTCTGTGATGATGTTGAAGGTGCGATGAAGAGGGCCCGCAACGTGGCGGCTCCGGTCAATGCGCAGAGGTTCGGTCTGAATACGCCGTGCGCGAAGACAGGCTCGTGCATGAACTGCAAGTCGCCTGATACCATCTGCTGCCAGTTCCTTATCACCAGGTACTCACATCATCCGGACAGGATACATGTTATACTTGTAGGAGAAAATCTTGGTTTCTAGCACTGGTAAGCAGGAATTCCCCCATCCTCTGCAGCTGGTGTGAGCAGGCCATGATGTGCGGCAAAGGTCGCATCTGTGCCGGGAGCTTCGCGCAGCACTGCAGAGAAACGGAAATACATGGAGGATAGATCGATGAGGAAAATATTTGCGCTGATAATGACCATGGCGCTTGTCCTGTGCATGGGATCCGCAGCGGTATATGCGGTCCCTGCAGGAAGCGAAGGAGGGAAGACTGTACATGCTGCTGAAGCGACCGGCTCTGATGCAGCAGGAACTAAGAACGGGCAGCAGGTAAGCGAGTGGAGCATAGCTGAAAATAAAGCGGCTGAGCTGCCTGAAGAAGTGCAGACTGCTTTCGACAAGGTCAAGGAAGGATTCGACGGCGAGATCGTGCCGGTCGCATATTTTGCGAGGCAGCTTGTCACCGGCGGGAACTATCAGGTGCTGTGCAGGGTGACAGCGGTGCCGGCTAAGACTGATGCCGAAGGTGATTCGGGCAAAACGGATACAGCGGCGAAGCCGGTCACCTCATACAAGGTGCTGGTGATCTCTTCTGACCTGCTCGGAAAGGTAACCTTAAAAAAGATGAGCGATTTCAATATCGCGGACTATTCGGGCCTTACCGCTGAAGAGGAAGGCATTGAAGGAGACGGTACGACTGAGGCTGCCGGCAAAGATGATAAGGCCGGTGAGGAGAAAAAGACTCCTGTAGCAGTTGAACCTGCGGATCCGGACGAAGAGATTCCGGCAGAGCTTCTGGGCGGATGGTCGGTACCTGCCGACTACACGAGAATCGCTTTGCCTGAAGAAGTGAAATCAGCATTCGACAAGGGTGCCGGGCAGTTCTTCGGAAACGAGCTCGAGCCGATGGCATACCTCGGAAAGCAGACGGCTGAGGGCACCAACTATGCGGTGATGTGCCACAGTCTGCTGACGACGGCCGAGGCTGTCGAGAGTGTCCAGGTCATAATGATCTATCAGGACACTGACGGAAATGCATATATAACAAGTGCGAACACTGTGGACCCTGTTTCATTCGTAAAAGAGGATACACAGGCAGAAGACGGAGGGGACGCTGCCGCAAAGGGTGCTGAGACACCGGAGAAGAGCAGCGACTGAATAGAAAACAGGTCATAGCAAACAGCAGAATGAATGGCAGCCGTAGCGACCGGAGAGAAACTCAGGGCTGCCGGGAGGTGCAAAATGCCGATCAAACCGTATGCACAGGAGATGATTGACAGGGACCCTGTCTTCAGAGACATTGCTGATCTTAAGGAGACCGTCTGGATCAATGACAAGTATCTGCCTTTTGAGATGGTGGATGCTGTATGCCAGCTGGTCGTGGATGATGAAGATATTGCTGATGCGGATGCGAGGCTCAGGAAGTTCGCATCGTATATAAGAAAATGCTTCCCTGAGACGGAGGCGGACGGCGGACTGATCGAGTCACCGCTTGAGGATATTTCTAACATGCAGGCGGCTCTTAAGGAGAAGTGCGGCGCGGACATCCCGGGCAGGCTCCTTCTCAAGATGGACAGCCACCTTCCGATCGCAGGATCGGTCAAAGCGAGAGGCGGCATCTATGAGGTGCTGAAACACGCCGAAGACCTGGCTCTTGCGGAGGGCATGATCACTGAGGATGACGACTACGCGCGTTTTGCCGATGATGACATGAAGGAATTCTTCGGCAGGTATACTGTGCAGGTCGGGTCGACCGGGAATCTCGGGCTGTCGATAGGTATCATGAGTGCCTTCCTCGGATTCAAGGTCAAGGTCCACATGTCTGCTGATGCAAAGCAGTGGAAGAAGGACATGCTCAGAAGCAAGGGCGTCGATGTCATCGAATATGAGGATGACTACTCGAAGGCTGTTGCTGAAGGAAGGCGCCTTTCGGACATGGACCCTATGAGCTACTTTGTCGATGACGAGTATTCGATCCCGCTCTTCCTCGGATATGCTGTAGCGGCCGGCAGGATGGTGAAGCAGCTCGAGGAAAAGGGCATCACAGTTGACGAAGACCACCCGATGATCGTGTATGTGCCGTGCGGCGTGGGCGGAGCTCCGGGCGGAGTATGCTACGGACTCAAGAGAGTATTCAAGGACAATGTCCACGTGTTCTTCTGCGAACCGACGCTCTTCCCATCGGTACTGATCGGATGCGCATCGGACAGATACAACGATACCAATGTGGCGGATTTTGGCATAAGCGGAATGTCGCATGCTGACGGCCTTGCGTGCGCGAGCCCGTCGGGATTCGTTACCAGGATAGACCGCAACCTGATCTCGGGCGACTTTACAATAGTCGACGGCAGGCTCTATGATTACATGAGGATGCTGAAGGAGACCGAGGACAAGCTCATCGAGCCGTCGAGCTGCGCTGCCTTCATCGGGCCGTGCAGGCTCATGGAATACGAGGTAACTAAGAAGTATCTCGAAGACCACGGACTTGTGGGGGATAAGCTCGCCAACGCGACCCAGATATGCTGGGCGACAGGCGGCAGACTCGTCCCTGACGAGATCTGGGATCAGTACATAAACACGCATCTTGAATATTAGATGAAACGGGTTGTGTCAGAAGGGACGGTCCTTTTTGACACACGCACTGAATAAAGATGACACGAGGGACGGGCATGAGACTATATCACACGAGCGACAGGATCATCCGCGAGCCTGACCTCTCGATGGGCAGAAGGAATGCGGACTTCGGGCATGGTTTCTACCTCGCTGCTGACGGGGAATTTGCCGGCAGCTGGGCGAGGGAGAGGACTTCGTCCGCGATCGTCGTGAATGAATACGAGCTGGATATAGGGGACCTCAGAATATGGTCATTCAGGAAGGAAATAATAGCAAAATGATAAAAGTATGTATCTTCGATCTGGACGGTACACTTGCAAGGACTCAGGCCTCCATCGCGAGGCCTGTTAATATGACGCTGGCTTACTACGGACTGCCTGAGCAGCCGGTGGAGGCCTTCAATTATTTTGCCGGAGACGGGATCAAAAATGCCCTGATCAGGGCGCTGAAGGCTGCCGGCGACACTGAGGTCGACAGGCATGTTGAAGAGGGCCTGCCGATGTGCAGGGCGTGGATGCAGGAGGACCCGTGCTATCAGGTGGAGCCGTATGACTATGTCGAATGGGCGCTGAATGAGCTCAAGGCAAAAGGCATCCGCATCGCTGTGTTCTCAAACAAGCCGCACGCGAGCGCGATAAGTGTCGTCGAGACCATATTCGGCAAAGGTCTGTTCGATCATATACAGGGGCAGACCGACCGCATCCCGATCAAGCCGGATCCGACCGGCGTGTATGAGATACTCAAGG
Organism: uncultured Clostridia bacterium; assembly: GCA_946402595.1. GTDB lineage: Bacteria > Bacillota > Clostridia > Peptostreptococcales > Anaerovoracaceae > Crickella. The sequence continues at coordinate 1,500 of CAMIWY010000126.1, read as the reverse complement.
AGTTCGGTGCAGATAAGAGCGAGTGCCTGTATTTTGGCGATACCAATACCGACATGATGACCGGTCACAATGCCGGGGTCACAACAGTAGGAGTGACCTGGGGCTTCAGGCCGAGAACCGAGCTCGAGGAGTACAAGGCAGATATAATAATAGACAGCGCCCGCGAGATACCGGGGCTGGTCAGATAACAGATGTGTCAAAAGGGACCGTCCCTGTTGACACACCCATTGTCATCTTACGTTCTTCTTAAGATAATCTATCACGAAGCGGGCGAGCGGGCCTGCTTCTTTTATTGAGCGGATCCCGATGCCGAGTGTCCTGTATGTCTCAGGGTCGAGCATGCGGCTGTCATAGTTGCCTGGGAACTTCTCGACGATGAGCTCGGGGAGCACGGCGATTCCGAGGCCGTACTGAACTGTCGTGAGAACGGCAAAGTCGTCTCTGAAGTAGTACTTTACATCAGGCTCAAATCCCGCTCCGTCGAATATTTTGCGCACATCGCGGTCATATGACTGATAGGTCATGATCATCGGATGCTGTGCCAGCTCGCTGACGGGGACGTAGTCGTATCTGCTGAGGTCGTGTTTATCAGAGAAAACGACGAGGAGCGGGTCGTCGAGGAGAGGGATGAAATCCACAGAGGTCTTCTCAGGCCGGCTCATCAGGGTGATGTCAAGCGACCCGTCCAGAAGGCCGCGCTCCATGTCATCCTGGCCGCTTTCCTGCACCTCAAACACGACTTCCGGGTAGTTCTCCTGAAAGTATGAGAGGAGCTGCGGCAACCAGGATGTCGATGTACTGACGAAGGTCCCTATGCGGATCGTGCCGCGGCGTATCCCGCGGATGCCGTCGATCTCCTGATAGAATTTCTCTTCCTGAGCCAGCATCGCACGCATTGTCGGAAGCAGCTGGAGCGCCTCCTGCGTGGGTTCGACACCGCGTTTTGTCTTGATCAGCAGGGGAAAACCGGCCTCGTCCTCGAAGGCTTTCATCATCTGTGTCAGATTGGACTGAGTGTAGCCGAGGATCTCTCCGGCACGCGTGAAGCTGCCGCTGTCTATTGCGGTCACGAGGACCTGTATCGCTTTGAGAGTGTTGTTCATGAGATTTACCTCCCGTTGACACAATATTATCTATTAAATGAATTAATATCAACTATTTTGACTATTAATTTTTCTTTACACAAAGCCCGTTGTATATTGTTATCAGAAAGAAAGAGCCAGCGGGGAGCCGGAAGAAAGAACCGGCGCCGGGACGCGGGCCAGAGGGGATAAATACAATATACAAGGAGGTAAGGTCATGGAAATTCTCTTCACCATTTTCTACACAGCAGTTATGACATACGTCTGCACTAAGGTCACCGAACATGTTCCTTCAGATAAGAAAAATAAGTAAGTACCTGATGAATAAATAAGCAGTCAGACAACAATCAATCAGATTTACAAATTCACCTTAAAGAATCCGCATTCAGCCCGGGAGCAGCAGCTTTCCGGGCATTGC
>CAMIWY010000125.1 GCA_946402595.1 uncultured Clostridia bacterium | reverse complement strand
TTAAGCGGGCGGTATCCGGGACTGGTTCCCGGGCTGCCCGCTGAACTCTTTTTTGACTTTTATGATAGACTATGTGTGTCATTAATAATTCGGCCGGAAAGAAGAGAGGACAGAGGTATTATGAAGAAAATCGTTGCAATTAACTGCAGTCCGAGGACTGTGTGGAATACGGCTACTCTTGTCAAGGACGCGGCTGAGGGCGCGAAGGAGAAGGGTGCGGAGATCGAGTATTTTGACCTGTACAGGCAGGAGAAGTTCACGGGGTGCATCTCGTGCTTTGGCTGCAAGCTGGAGCCGAATCTGGGAAAGTGCATCTGCAAAGACGGTCTTAAGCCTGTGCTCGATGCGATCAGGGAGGCTGACGGTCTGATCATCGGCACCCCGAATTACCTCGGCGACGCGTCTGCCGGATTCAGGGCTCTGTATGAAAGGCTCATCTTCCAGGCGCTGACTTACAAGACGGAGCCGAGGAGTTATAACGACAGGCAGATCCCGGTCGTGCTGATCATGACGAGCAACGCTCCGGAGGAGTTCTACGGCCCAAGCGGCTACATGGACAAGCTGAATAATTATGCTCAGACGCTTGGTGCTTTCGTGGGACCGGCCAAAGTCATGGTCTCCGGCAACACGCTCCAGGTCAAGGATTACAGCAGGTTCAACTGGACCATGTTTGATCCGGAGACCAAGAAGAAGCGTCATGAGACGGTGTTCCCGCGGGAGCGGGAGAAGGCGCGCGCACTCGGTGCGGAGATACTTCGCAGAACGGGTCAGCAGGCATAAGGAAAAGCCGGTTTTGCGCGATAACAGAGAGCTCAAAAAGTTAACATTCTTCACAAACAGGTTATATTTGACTAACGCATCTCAGCCTCTGTATATTGGAATCAGAAGAGCATATGGAACTCAATCTGATCAGGCCTTGAAGGAGCCGGGCCCCAGCGGGCAGCGAGATGAGCGACACAGCACACTTGCGGGACAGGAGATCCCCAGGTGTGCTTTTTCTGTATAACCGGCAGCGGGAGATCTGGCGACAAGGCGGCAGGATCTTGTCCCGGCTACACCGCAATTCCCCTTCAGCAGAAAGGAGAACTACGATGCAGAAACTCAGTAACGCAGCAGCAGGCAGATACACGATCAAATGGATCTTCGTGGAACCGGAGCTCAGGAAAGTGCTTTCCGGCATCTGCATAGACAATGGCAAAATCGTCACAGTAATCAGGAGGAACCCGCTCGGCGGCGTTCTTCTCAAATCAGAGGCAGGGTCGTTCTTCATCGACTCAGATATTCTCGCGGGCATCACCGTGTGATTGATGTAAGTCCGCAGAGTGAAAGCGTGCATACAATGGCGCTTATCAGACCGGGAGCGATCCCGGTTTTTCATATCCTGAATACTCCGTCGGTCCATCGGGCAAAACAGCAGGTTCCTTATGCCGCTGTCATAGGGTACAATGGTGAAAAGCGGGCGAACCATCGGGGAATAGAGGTGAGTTGTGATGATAAAAGCATATTGCGTTAATAAATATCTTAGCGAGGCTGCAGTAAGGAAGATCGCTGAAGCAGCTGAGAAATACGGCTATGATATAACTTTCTATAATTCCCCGGAAGAGGCGGCGGGCAAAGTCTCGGACGGTGAGGTCATTTTCTGCACCAATCCTAGTCTGCTGGCTGAGATGCCGGCTCTCAAGTGGTGCCACACGGCGAGCGCCGGAGCAGACAGGTTTATAGCGACAGGGTTGTTCGGCACTCCCGCAGACAGAGACCGCGAGGTGTTCCCTGATCGCTCCATATCGGCAGGCGAGTCAGGTGCGGTGCTCACCAACAGCTCCGGCGCGTACGGCAGAGCCATCTCGGAGTACGTGATAATGGTGAGTCTGATGCTGCTGAGACGCATCCCGGAGTACGAGAAGATGATAGACAACCGCGAGTGGAAGCAGCATCTTCCTGTCCGCTCGATAGCCGGCAGCAACATAGCGATCATCGGCACCGGGGATATAGGCAGCACTGCCGCTAAGAAGTACATGGCTCTCGGCGCCGGCAAGGTTATAGGATTCAGCCGCAGCGGCAGAGCGAAAGAGCCGTTCGATGAGGTGTATAAGCTTGACGATTTTACAGCAGTTATCGGGCCGGAGAGTTATGGCGGAAAGGCATCTGGATCAGGCTGCGGCAGTGAAGCAGCCGAACGCAAGGAGGCGGCCTGCACTTCGCCGCATTTCACTCCGGATATCGTCGTCATGTGCATCCCGAAGACACCGGAGACAGACGGCATTTTCGACGAAGAGAAGATAAATGCTTTGCCTGAAACAGCATATTTCATAAATGTCGGCAGAGGAACGACCGTTGACCAGGACGCACTTGTGCGTGCTCTGGAAGAGGGCAAAATCGCAGGTGCGGCGCTCGATGTCGTGCGCACAGAGCCGCTGCCTGAGGACGATCCGCTGTGGACGACGAAGAATCTGATCCTGACGCCGCACACTTCGGGCGACATGGGGCTTGAATACACCAACGATGTGACGGCCGAATTCTTCTGCGAGAATCTGAGAAGATATGCAGAGGGCGAGGAACTTATCAACGTCGTGGACCCGGCCGCGGGTTATTAGCGGGAATTGCGAATCAGTAGTGAAAAGAATGCAGAGGGGCATTACGGACCGGCAATATATGTGCAGAATTCAGAAATGAAAAAAGCACAGAGACACCGGCAGGATACGTAAGGGGGACATGATGTATACCAACACGGACTTTATAAACGAATGCCTCGGCATATTCAGGCAGACAGGGGGCAACATTGCAGACATACCAGGCATCGGTGAGACACTTATGTACGAGGAGCCTCTTGTAGGTTTTGCCTCTGCGGGTGACAGCATCTTTGACACCTACCGCAGGAAAGAGGTCATCGGAAAGAACTTCATGGGACCGGACGAATGGCTGCCGGGAGCGAAGACGGTGGTGTCTTTCTTCCTGCCGTTCACAGAGGACGTGCGCTACAGCAATAGAATCAAAGTTTCAGGCGGCAAATACGCAAAGATAGATGCAGATGATATTTCACGCACGGACCCTTCGACCGAGTGGCTTTACGCCAGGATCGAGGGCCAGGAGTTCATCGGCAGGTTCATGGCGGCGCTGAAGCAGCACTTCGAGGAGAAGGGGATGAAGGCCTGCGTGCCGGCGCTCGATGAGAGATTCGGGCTCAGGATAGAGTTCACGGCAAAAGGGCTCAGGCCGGACTTTCACGCAGACAGCAGGTGGTCCGAGAGGCACGCAGCATACGCATGCGGACTCGGGACATTCGGCCTGTCGCGCGGCCTCATCACTGAGAAGGGCATGGCGGGCAGGTTCGCCAGCATCATAATCACTGAAGACCTCGAGCCGACCGTGCGCCCTTACACAGGCATCGACGATTACTGCATCAGGTGCGGCGCCTGCGTCAGAAACTGCCCTGCGAACGCGATCTCGCTGAAACACGGCAAGAACAACATCAAATGCAATCAGCACGTCGAGAAGATGAAGACAAAATACGCACCGCGCTACGGCTGCGGCAAGTGCCAGGTCGGAGTGCCGTGCGAGTTCCGGAATCCAAGTCGGAAATATTAGTGCCACTGACAAATTGCTGACTAATGTTGACATGCAGCATCGCAAAACGTATTATATGTTGCGGAGCGTGACGGAATGTCCTCAGTACATGGGCTGATCCGGCACTAATATCAATCAAATTACGGTAAATGTATTAAGCGAGAGCTTTGATCCACGTCTGACAGGGAAAACCTGGAAGGCGTGGTTTTTGTTTATCAGGCAAAAAGAAGGAAATTGAAATGATGGAAACGGTGAAGAGTGAGATGAATCAGGGAATTAAAAAGAATGCAGGTCGAGCCGGCAAGCTGATCACCAATGTGCTGCTTATAGTGCTGGGCAATGCGATCTATGCGGCGGGTGTCGTGCTGTTTATCCTGCCGACCGGCCTCATCACGGGCGGCACAACGGGTATAGCGTTGATCATCAACCACTTTACGGGAATGCAGATCTCTACCTTCGTCGGGGTGTTCAATGTTGTCATGTTTGCGCTCGGGTATGCAGTGCTGGGCAGGAAGTTTGCGATGTCGACGCTCGTCAGCACGTTCTCATATCCTGTCATGCTCGGAATCATACAGAAGGCGGTCGGCAGTTTTGTCCTGACCGATGACCTCCTGCTGTCAGCACTTTTCGGCGGGCTGTGCATCGGCCTCGCTCTGGCCATCGTCATCAGGATAGGCGCGAGCACGGGAGGCATGGATATACCGCCTCTAATCCTGCAGAAGACCCTGCGCATACCGGTATCTGCCAGCATGTACGTCTTTGATTTTGCCATACTCATCGGGCAGATGCTCTTCACACCGAGGCAGACCTGCCTGTATGGCATCCTGCTCGTGCTGGTCTACACGATAACGCTCGACAAGCTGCTCGCGGTCGGCGCTTCGAGGACCAAGCTCGAGATCGTCAGCAGAGAGCATGAAGCAATCAGAAAGGCGATCCTGGAGGACCTCGACCGCAGCGTGACACTGCTGCACGGGCAGACTGGGTATTTTGGCCTGGAGACGGATGTGCTGTACTGCGTCATCGCGCCGAGGGAGCTCTACAAGCTTGAGAGGATCGTGTACTCGATCGATCCCGACGCGTTCGTGGTCATGTCGAGGGCGACCAGCGTCCACGGGAAGGGGTTCAGCAAGGCGAAAGAATACCTGGTGAGGCAGTAGATATCAGACATGCCGGATGTAACTATTGCATGAGAGGAGTTTTGACAAAAAGTGTACATTTTAAATTTTTTTCATCAAAAAATGTACACGCGTGTTGAGAAGTAAGATCTGAATCAGACTTTTGATGCAAATGCAAAAGAAGGCAGCCGAATATACATGAACGATATTCGCTACATTCGCAGTAGCGTCCGGAATTTTGCGTGTAATAGTGAAGATATCTGGGTTAATGTTCAGGCGCGAAAGTAAAGGTCTGGAGAAAGCGGATTCTTGTGTACATATAGTGCAGTTTTTCTTAAAAAATGAACACAAATCGATAAAACTCCTTTTGTGACTGGCACTGATGCTGTGGGTTATGAGAATGCGGACTGCTGCCATGGACTACGCGACTGTGACTGACGATTCGCGGACTCCTAAACCTTAGGGCGCGGAATATG
>CAMIWY010000124.1 GCA_946402595.1 uncultured Clostridia bacterium | reverse complement strand
TGCGTATGTCCTCCTTCGTCTGACGCTTCATCGGATAATCGGCTACCACGTCATACTCTCCGTTATCGCCGAATACATGGTCTATGTCCATGCCGACCGCAAAAGCTCCGTTCTTCTCGGCGAAAGCTATCTGGTCCAGCACTTTGTCAGTATCAGCGAACGGCTTGATGATCCTCACCGTCCTTGCGCCTGTAGCGAGAGCATCGGCAAATTCATCATTCTCCATCATGCCGACCCAGTTGACCATGTTCAGCTCCTGAGCCGCTCTGGAATATTCGACCATGGCATTCTCCCGCTCCTTGACGAATGTCCTCAGAAACGAGAAAGCCGGCATCATGATCGGTGTGCTGAATGTCTCTCCGAATATCACCGTCTCAAGCGATGCCTTCTGTGCATCGATGATGCGTTCCTCTATCAGAATGGAATCGAGATACTGTCTTGTTATCGCATTGGCATCTGCAGGATTGAAATTCTTGTTGTCACCCATTGTAAGGCTCTCCTTTCACGGTTTCAGCTATGCCCCTCTGCAGTTATGCCCCCTGTTTGCAACTGAACTGATTATACACAAACAGGTCCGCATTTCATATACGGCTTTTCCATTAAATCACAAAACGCACAGTCCGCTTACGCGGACCGTGCGTCCCTGTAATAACATTTTCCGCCTCATGGCAGCTGGCAGTGATCAGAACTGATTCAGTATCAGTCCCGGATCCCTGACAAGATCAGGGATGTCATCTCTGTACATCCTGCCCGAAAATCCTACAGAAGGAAGCGCTATGAATTTTGCGCTCTTAGGACAGATCGGTTTGTACAGAGGATCGGCAATTATATATGATGCTTCCGCGAGCTCAGGTATGATGTCGTCCTCATCCGGAGTCATCTTGTCCCACTCTCTGAGGATACCGTCAGGACACTCAGTAGCGCACAGCACCTTGGTCTTATGACCTGTCTCGAATCTTATGGAGTTGGCAAGTGAGAAATTCATTACGCCCTCACCGATGAGTACTACGATGTCATCCTTTACGACCGGGTCAAGATCATTCGGATGTATCTTGAGTCTGGTCAGACCGGCTCTCTCGGTGACCGTTCCGGATGTTCTGAACCTGCGGTATTCCCTTGCAGCCTTAAGAAGTGCATCCTCGAGGAGATCGCTCTGTTTAGGCCCGATAGGCAGTCCTATCACGCTCGGTATTGCGAATTTTTCATACATCGCTCTGGCCGCACCAAGTCCTGTACCGGATACGACGAGGTTCACTTCGGCCTCAGACGCTCTTCCGAGCTCATCAAGGTCACTTCCCATTGCAAACCTTGATCCTACCAGGAACCCTCTGTCCGTAAGCCATTTCTCTATGGACTCCACCTGTCCGTCTCCGGAATAATCAAGCGGTGTGAGCCCGAGTATATTTACCTTATACGGCACCTCTTCGTCAGACGTCTCCACCTCGCCGAGCTTTTCTTCTATCCATTTATCGCTCGGGTCGCCGATAAGTCTGTTGACAACGCCCTCAAGTGCCATGGATGCACCGTGAACGTAGGTATTCATTCCTGTTGTCGGGAAACCGAATGTCGGTATGCCCGTTCTCTTTTCGATGACCTCCGCAACAGCGTCATAGTCGAATCCCGTCATAGTCGGTATAGGTGTTCCGGCTATCGCAATGAATTTCGGATGCATTTCTTCCGCGGCTTCGCTGATGTCTTCGATGAGTTTTTCATCATCTCCCATTATGGCTTCCATCTCACTGAGTCCCGAGATGTAGACCATGCTGTCCATGTCGAACCATCTTGGCTCGTCATGAGTAGTGTAAGTTGAGTTGCAGCCTGATGCATCATGCATGACAGTCATGCCCCCAAGTTCATAAAGTGCAGAGCAGACTCCCATCGCATCAGCTGAGTAAGTAGAAATAATCCTTGCTGTCTGTTTCATTTCCTTCACCCGTCTTTGTCTGAAATCTCTATCCTGGTTATAAACACACTATAATATATTTATTACCCGGCGCCCCTCTACCTGCCGGCTATTAACCTGTTTCAGTGCTTCTATCTGACGCAGATATCGCATCCAAGTCCCTTGATCTGAACAAGGTCGCGCATGTTTTTCTTTTCTCTGTATGCTTCACGCATCAGCTCAAGCGTGTGCGTAACCGCTTCATACCCAAGCATGCCGCCGCCTTCGACAACATTCACAAAGTTATCCGTGTTCTCAAAGTATGCAGCTTTCTGCCCGATGGCAAGCACTCTGCATCCTTCAGCCCCTGCATCCGTCCCATCTGCAGCATCAGCATTCTCCGCCGCAGCGAACCTCATCGCAGCATGGACCGTCGGATACAGCATCAGGTCTGGATACTCCTCCCTGAGGATCTCATGATCCGGCCTGTCCGCACCCGGAATGCCATCAAGATATATTTTAGTCACGTTGAATCCGTTTTCAAGCAGAAATCTTGCAAGACCGAGCGGTCTCGGGCAAAACGTATAATCTATCGTCACAGGGGTGTCGCCGATAAGAGCCAGAGTCTCATCAAGCGCCCTTCTGCATTCTTCTCTTCCGCGCTCTCTTAATTGCGCGACAGCATCTCTCAGAGCGTTTTCCCTCTCTGCGGCTTTGCCGGCATCTCCGTCTTCCGCACATGTCACAGCCACGAGCGTATCCGCGAGCTTTGCATTCTCTTCATCGATCTCATCGAAGTCAAAGCTGAACTTCACATAGTGATGCCTGCCTCCGAGGCGTTCAGACAGCATGTCCCCGCCGGACACTGCATCAGGGTTGTATGAGATATAGACTGAGCTCTCAGCCATCTCCTGATACTCCGCATAAGTCCTGCAGGATGTTATCTCGTGCACCTTCAGCCCGCCTGCCTCAAGCAGCTTCACCAGGTCGTTGTCCTTTTGAGCCGGCAGGTCGTTTCCTATAATAGCAACTGCATTACTACTTATCTGTCTCTCATGGAGCAGTGAGTACAGCCTCGTCCTCATCAGCTGGTCAGGAGTCAGGCCGCTCTTTCTCATGATCGGATTCATGTAGCAGTCAGCAAAATCTATGTCCGGGAACCTCTCCCTAAGCCTTGAATAAACCAGGTCAAGGTCCGTGCCTGTAAAGTGATGGACGCAGCTGGTATACAGCAGCACCGCAGGCGGTCTCTTCGGAAGTTTTCCTAATACATCCGTAACGCCTTCAATGATGAGGTCCTCCATGTCACCATCCAGGAGATTGTGCTCTCTCACGGCGATCGTGGAGAATCTGTCTGTCAGCCCCATCTCAGCAGCTGTAAGGATGACTCCTCTGATGCATCCTGCACCGCACACGTATATTTCGTGCGCCTCCGGCATGAGCATTCCGGTGTGCACTATGTTCCACGTGCCGCGTGCCGGCGACGAGTATTCAAGTCCGGACCTGAACGGTGCAGGAAAATCAGCGTCCGCGATGCGTACGCCCGGTATCCTTACATGTCCGGTGTTTCCGTCTTTACCAATTCTCTTCAGCATTCTTTCTGTATCCGCCTTATCTGATCAGCTGTGTTCTATCCCGCAGATCTCAATCAGCCTTTTGGCCAGAGTTCTGTACTCCTCTGCCATTTCGCTCTCAGGAAAAGCTTCAATGACTGTCTTGCCCAGGTCCTCCGCATCAGTGACCGTCTCGCTTCTTGTAAGCTCTCCGATCACCTCAGAATCTATATCCGACGCAAGCTCTGCGACCTTGGCATCCTCATCTCTTACATCCCTGTGATTTAGGATGATACCTCCGAGACTTGCATATCCCCTGTCCTTGAATCCGTCCAGCGCAACCGCTATATTGGCAGCCGCGTGGATGGCCATGTTCTCACCCGATGTTATGACGAACACCTTATCCGCGTATCCGCCTCTCATCGGCATCGAGAATCCGCCGCATACAACGTCCCCGAGGACATCATATATGACGACATCAGGCCTGTATTCCTTATATGCGCCCTTTTCCTTCAGCTTTTCCAGAGCTGCGATGATGCCTCTCCCGGCGCAGCCGAGACCCGGAGTCGGACCTCCGGCTTCAACGCAGATGACTCCGCCGTATCCCTTGCAGACCATATCCTCAAGTGCAAAATCATTCTTGTGTTCACGCACGAGCTCGAGCACGGTCGCGATACTTCCCCTGCCGTGAAGGCTGGCAGTTGAATCCGCCTTAGGGTCGCAGCCTATCTGCATAACCTTGTATCCCATGTCGGCAAGAGCTGCGGACACATTGGATACTGTAGTTGACTTTCCGATACCGCCCTTACCATAGACAGCGATTTTTACCATTAATATTGAATCTCCCTATTTATTACTGACAGCTTACGGGTCCTCTTCACTTACCATTTTGCACAAAACGCGCCCTCCTCCCCTATAAGGGAGCAGGGCGTCGTATGTGAATATCGGAATGCGCGGCAATGCGTGTGCCTGCATCCATCTGAAGAAGTACCCGTGCACCCTGCTTAAGCATTACAACCCGCAGAGGACCGGTATTAAGCGGCCCTGCGGATGATCCGGCTTCAGGGAGATGACTGTGCGCAGATCATGATCATATCTGCACAACGGTAAGATATCAGGACTTTGCGTAAGTCACCTTTGCATTGACACCATCCAGGCGGCCGAGTGCACCCGACAGCGAATTGATCCTGTCCATCGGAGCATCTATGGCGATGCTGATGATGTTCAGATTCTTCTCCCTGTAAGGAACTCCCATCCTTCCGAGAATGTAATCAGAGTACTCATGGAGAAGATCGTTCAGCACGTCTACCTGATCAGACTTAGTGACAATGATGCTTATCACAGCGACTCTTGTTTCCATTGATATCACTCCTGTATTAACTTGTGTGACGGCAGCCATGACAGCTATCCTACTGCGATATTTTATCACAACGTCCTCATCAGCATCAATATCCCTTCAGCCGCACTGCGGAACAGTAAGTCGGGAACAAGTTGTGAATTGTACTAAAAATTGTACGATATATTTGTGGAATTCAACAATGTATGGGTGTATGATGTATCGCAGGTTTTGTTTTAATGAAAGGGTATGGGGACTTATGAATTTTGTATTTATCTCGCCTAATTTCCCTGACTATGTACTCGATGAGCAGGCCGAGATCGTTGCGCCTGCACTTTTCAGATAGACTCTCCTTACATAGCGAATCCTGCGGGCATCCCCTATACCCC
>CAMIWY010000123.1 GCA_946402595.1 uncultured Clostridia bacterium | reverse complement strand
GTAGTTGCAGGAGCATTCGGAATGAGAGCTGCTGCAGGCGGAGCAATGGGAGCATTCCTCCTGGCACTGCAGAAGGGTGTTGCGAGAGGTATCTTCTCGAACGAGGCTGGTCTTGGTTCCGCACCTATCGCTGCTGCTGCCGCTCAGACAAGAGAGTGCGTACGTCAGGGAATGGTTTCATCAACCGGTACATTCCTCGACACAATCATCATCTGCACAATGACAGGTCTCTGCGTTGTTATGACAGGCGCTCACGAGCAGGGTCTCGAGGGTGTAGAAGTAACGATGTGGGCATTCGGAAACGGACTCCCATGGCCACAGCTCTGCGGATTCGTTATCCTGGCTCTGTGCCTCGCACTCTTCGCATTCTCAACAATTCTCGGTTGGGACTACTACGCTGAGAGATGCTTCGACTACCTGACAAACGGCAACAAGGGCCTCATCAGCGCTTACAGATGGCTGTACGTTGCAGCTGTAGCGATCGGACCTTTCCTGCCGCTCGCAGTTGTATGGGATTTCGCAGACCTGATGAACGGTCTGATGGCATTCCCGAACCTGGTAGCTCTGTTCGCACTCTCCGGTATTGTTGCTAAGGAGACTAAGGAATTCTGGGCTAGAAGAACATCTGGAGAATATGATGACGGACTTGCTGCTGCAAAGGCTGCTAAGCAGGCTGCAAAGGGTAAGTAATCATCCCGCTGAACATCAGCAATTGCTTTCAGGCAAAACAAAATCCCGCATCGCAAGGTGCGGGATTTTTATTATTCTTTGCGCCGGTCAGGCTTGCCCTGATTACAGCCGCTGTTCTATGTTCCCGGTCGACAGTCTTAGCCTACAGCTCTATTGCGTCAAAAGCATAGCATATCTTATCTGTGCTGTGGCTGTCTGAGCTGAGGACGAATATGCCGCCCTTGTTCTTGATATACTTTATCTGGTCTGCTGCAGGATAAGGTGTCGTCCTGTATCCCTTGGCCATTGCTCCCGTATTGATCTCGAAGACCGGCCTGTCTCCTGCTTCAATGAGGCCGAGTGTCTCGAGGCGGTTCGGCTTTCCGCTCTTTCTGAGCTCTGCAGTATCTTCGAAGATCCTGTCGACTGCATCCATCCACGCTGTCATGTAGCGCGGATCAGCTGTTCCCACTATCTGCACCGGCAGGGTCTCATTGAATTTTGTTACGAGGTCAAAATGCCCTATGACATCGCATTCTGTCTTCTTAACGATATTCCCCACCTGCTTATAGTAGTCCGCAGCCATGGCGGCCATGTCGCCGCCGTAGTACTTATTGGCCTCGTCCATCAGCATTTCCGCTGCATAGTCTACGTCGAGATACGCGCCGTCCTTCAGCACATAATGCGATGATCCGATCAGATAATCGTAAGGCGCCGTATCTATCTCCGCCCAGTAGTCGAGTTCAGTACCGAGCAGCACGCGTATCCTGTCAGCGTATTTTTCCTTAAGCGAATTGACCTCTTCGATATATGCTGCTGTGTTCTCCTCGCTCATGCAGTAGCTGGTGTCGAACCACGTGAACGAGTGACCGGATAATCCTACTGTCCTGAGCCCCACAGAAGCAGCAGCGAGAATCATCTCTTCCGCAGAGTTCTTCCCGTCGCAGTATGTCGTATGCATGTGCAGATCAAAATCCTGCATAGTTTTACACCATCTTTTCCTGTTTTACCTTCTTGTCTATAACGTGTCTCGAAGCGAGCTCTCTGTGGATGTCCTCAAGAGAGATGCCGGCTTCTATCATCATGACCATCGTATGATAAGCCAGGTCAGCGATCTCATATATGGTCTCCGCGTTATCGCCTGACTGCTCAGCGGATTTTGCCGCGATGATGACCTCAGTGCACTCCTCGCCTATCTTCTTGAGGATCTTATCGAGTCCCTTGTCGAAGAGATATGTCGTATACGATCCTTCCTTAGGATCGGTCTTGCGGCCTTCGATCAGGTCCATCAGGCCTTCATACGAGAACTCCTTAAGCTCATCCGACTCCCATACAGGATATTCGAAGCACGACTCTGTGCCGAGGTGGCATGCCGGTCCGTCCGGTTCAACGACTACTACAAGAGCGTCCCTGTCACAGTCCGCTGTGATGCTGACTATGTGCTGATAGTTGCCGCTGGTCTCGCCCTTGAGCCACAGCTCCTGTCTCGAGCGGCTCCAGAAGCAGGTCAGGCCCTTCTCCATGGATATCTTAAGGCTCTCCTCGTTCATGTACGCGAGAGTCAGGACTCTCTTCGTCACGGAGTCAACGACTATCGCAGGGATGAGTCCCTTTTCATCAAATTTTAGTTCGCTTATGTCGATCATTATATAGTCCCTTTCTATCTGCCTGATGCGCATATGCCTCTCTCAATGCGCATCAGTCATTTAATAATACTTCAAATCCTTCTTACCGGGATTCCCTCTGCTGCCATGGCATCCTTGAGATCGGATATGCTCACTTCATCGAAGTGGAATATGGAGGCCGCGAGGCCTGCGTCGATCGTCGGGATCCTGCGGAACAGCTCAATGAAGTGCTCTATGCTGCCTGCTCCACCCGATGCGATGACAGGTACTGAGACCGCTTTGCACACAAGGTCAAGAAGCTCGATATCGAAACCGGTCTTGACTCCGTCAGTGTCTATGGAGTTGACAACGACCTCGCCCGCACCCATTCCGACGCAGCGCCTGATCCACTCGATGGCCTCCATGCCTGTATCGTCCCTGCCGCCTCTTGAGAAGACTCTGAACTCACCGCCGACTCTCTTGATATCACACGAAAGTACGACGCACTGGTCTCCGTACAGTTTGGCCGCCTCGGTGATGATCCCCGGGTTTCTGATGGCTCCCGAGTTGACGCTGACCTTGTCAGCTCCGCATTTCAGGACTCTGTCAAAATCTTCGATGCTGCTGATGCCGCCGCCGACTGTCAGAGGAATGAACACGTTCGATGCCGTCTCTGTCAGTATCTCGGTGAACAGCTTCCTTCCTTCTGCCGAAGCCGTTATGTCGTAGAAGACCAGCTCATCAGCTCCCGCCTCAGTATATTTCTTAGCCATGTCCACAGGGGATGCGACGTCTCCGATGTTTTCGAAGTTGACGCCCTTTACTACTCTTCCGTCCCTTACATCAAGACATGGGATGATTCTTTTGGTTATCATTTTATGATTCTCCTTGATATGCGCAGGGCCTGATGCCCCGCCTTTTCTGCCTGCGCAGTCTATTCTCCTGCAGCCACCCGGATCGCCTCTGCAAGATCGACGTCACCGGTATAATACGCTTTGCCCACGATCGCTCCGTGTATGCCGAATCCCGCAAGCGCTTTTATCTCATCCAGCGAGGAAACTCCACCGGATGCGATTATATTCAGGTTCATGGATTCGGAAAGCTCCCTGTACAGAAGCCTGTTGGCACCCTTCATGGCACCGTCGCGCGAGATGTCCGTGCAGATTATAGTGCTTACGCCGTAGCTCTGCATCAGACGGGCAAATTCCTCAACAGTATAGCTTGAAAGCTCCGTCCAGCCCTTGACTGCGACATATCCGTCCCTGACATCTATGCCAACCGCGATCTTACGCCCCCAGTTCCTGACAGCCCTGTTCAGCATGCCCTGGTCCTGTACGGCTGCGGTCCCGAGGATGACTCTGTCGATCCCTGCCCTGAGGTATTTCTCGATGGTATCCTCATCTCTGATGCCGCCTCCGACTTCGATGAACATATCCGGAGCAGCCTTCCTTATAGCCATGATGGTGTCGAAGTTCGGGGTCATCCCGCTCTTTGCACCTTCCAGATCGACCACATGCATATGTGTCGCACCCGCTTTTGCAAAAGCTTCGGCTATTTCAGGCGGATTCTCGCTGTACACGGTCATCTGCTCATAGTCGCCCTTGTAGAGTCTTACCGCTTTGCCGTCATACAGGTCTATTGCCGGATAAATAATCATTTTGCCTGCCTCTCTGCGGCTTGCATCTGCCGCCTGTTTCCCTACAGTTCAACGAATGCCTTCAGTATCTTCATTCCTACTTTGCCGCTCTTTTCCGGATGGAACTGGCAGCCGTATACGTTGCCGTTTGCTGCAGCCGCGGTCAGGTCCGCGCCGTACTCGGTGGTCGCTATGACCGACTCATCGCAGTCGGCAGCATAGTATGAGTGAACGAAATATACATAGTCGCCCTCTTTGATGTATTTGAACAGTGGGCTTTTCTTCGTGAACTTCAGCAGATTCCATCCGATGTGAGGGATCTTGTATCCCTCAGGGATGACATCGGCGATTGGCCGTACGTTTCCGTGGATCAGTCCGAGGCCTTCATGCTCACCGTATTCATAGCCCTTGTCGAACATGAGCTGCATGCCGAGACAGATGCCGAGAAGAGGCTTGCCTGCAGCGGCTTCCTTCTTCACGACTTCAGCCATGCCCGACTCTCTCAGCTTGCGGGCCGCGTCCTCAAAAGCGCCGACGCCCGGCAGGATGATCCTGTCGCACTCTGCGATCACTTTTTCATCAGATGTCACGACAGCCTCTGCTCCGATCTCCGCAAGAGAGCTCTTGAGCGAGAACAGATTGCCTACTCCGTAATCTATAATTGCTATCATTGTTATAAATATCCTCCTACAGAAGTCCCTTGGTCGACGGGATCTCTCCTGCAAACTCCTTCTCAATGGCTACAGCCTGCCTCAGGCTCCTTGCCGCTGACTTGAACGTTCCCTCGATGATGTGGTGTGAGTTCTTTCCGGCGAGCTGCCTGATGTGCATCGTTATTCCGGCGTTTCTGACAAAACCGAGCCAGAACTCTTCCACAAGTTCTGTATCGAAGGTCCCGACCTTCTCAGCCGGGATCTCAAGGCCGAATCCGAGATAATCTCTTCCGGAGATGTCGACTGCCGTAAGGATCAGGGCTTCGTCCATCGGAAGCGTGCAGTCTCCGTAGCGGCATATGCCTCTTTTGTCACCGAGCGCCTCAGCGAAAGCCTGTCCGAGAGCAATGCCGACATCCTCTACAGTGTGGTGGTCATCGACATAATTATCGCCTTTTGCATTTACAGACAGGTCAAAACGTCCGTGTCTTGCCAGCAGCGTCAGCATATGGTCGAGGAATCCGACGCCTGTGTCTATGTCGCATGCACCTCTTCCGTCAAGTTCAAGAGACAGCCTGATATCCGTCTCAGCCGTCATGCGGTCGATATCTGCGC
>CAMIWY010000122.1 GCA_946402595.1 uncultured Clostridia bacterium | reverse complement strand
CTCGCGGTTGGCCATTGAGCCAGAAACTCCTGCACAATGGATAACCTTTGAAACATCTCCAAGTGAAGCCGCAAACTCAGCAAGCTTCTTTACATCCTCTCTTTTCGAAACGTCACATGTCATTCCCACGAGCTGGTGGCCTTCAGCATTCAGCTCCTCAGCTGTCTTGTTTAGCTTCTCAAGCCTTCTGCCTGTGATAACAACCTTCTCATCTTTAGGCAGCATCGCCGCTGCCGCTCTACCGATACCGGTACCTCCACCGGTCACTACGTTAACTTTCATTCAACGACTCCTATATTAAAGTCCAAGTTCTTTCTTCAGTTCATTGCTGACATCGTATCCGCTAAATTCCATAGGGATTGCGAAGTCATCCTCATCACCGCGGATCGGCGTCCATACCTGTGCATAGAACGGATTCTTCTTGGCTATCTGACCATACTTCCACTCGTGAGCAAGGCACTCAGGGCACCAATGGCCTCCATGCAGTGCTGCGTTAACAGACATTTTGAATTCATGCCCGTCAGCGCACTCCCATCTTACCGGTGTATAGATATCTGCAGGAGCATCGTTTTCCAGATACTTTCCGCCTCTGAAAGCAGCGGCTTTCCTGAGGTCCTCAACTGTGAGATTCTCGAGTCCCTTATCTTCATCATATCCGTGGTCAAGATATGTGACTTCCTCACTTGGATGGAAGAGTTCATAGTGATCTGCGTCAGGCAATTCCTGCTGTCTTTCTCTT
Organism: uncultured Clostridia bacterium; assembly: GCA_946402595.1. GTDB lineage: Bacteria > Bacillota > Clostridia > Peptostreptococcales > Anaerovoracaceae > Crickella. Next base: position 4,493 of record CAMIWY010000122.1, on the reverse strand, counting down.
GAGCCAAAGAATGCTTTGATCCAGTCTTCTTCGTTGTTCTCGAACATCCAGTATGATCCCATTCTCTTGTGTCCGATCTCGATATTGTGATACTTCATGCCCTCAGCGCTTGGGAACATTGCAGCGATCATTGGATTTGCAGCCATACGCCTCATCTCTTCAGTAACGCCGGCCCAGTATACCTTGCCAGGGATGCAGCGGAAGTGCATGATATCATCGAGCTTATCGCTGTCTGAGAAATAGTGGCCGTGGAAGTTGTATGGAGCCATCATCTGTACTTCCATTACATCCTTGAGACCCATACCGAACGGTCTGAGTGTGATGTCCATGAGTTCCCAGCAGGTAAGCCTGTAATCCTTACCGCTGCTAAGGTTGTAGCCTTTTCTCCAGAAACTCTCCGGAACCCACTCTTCGCAAAGGTTGGCCATGCAGATACCAGACTCGATCGATGTGCTCCACTCCAGAACATTATTCGGAGCCTGGTGCCAGATGATAGGCTCTTCTCCGGCGCCTTCCGCGCTTGGATGCTGGCCTGTCTGTCTGATCGATACCCAGTGCTTGAGTCCGGACTCAAACACTGCCAGTTCTGAGTACACCTTTGAAAGCGCGTAGTAGTCAAACATCGAAGGATTGATCGGATCTCCGACTCTGCCCCAGTGTACCGGATATGTACGTCCGCCGGTCTCAGCTACTGTTCCTACATATGCGAAGTGAACCTTATCAGGATCCGGCTGTTCCTTGATTGCCTTGATGATCTTGAGCGTGGATCCGATGTTCGTGTAAAGTGTCTGCTCAGGATACTTATCGGCTGCAGGTGATACCATTGCGCCGATGTGGATCACATAGTCAGCACCATCTATGCCCTTCTTGAGATCATCATAATTTGCCATGTCTCCCCAGATGATCTGAAGCGACGGGCATGCATATTTCTTCATAAGAGCCTTGTTCTTATCAGAAGGTCTGACAAGAGCTCTTACTGTGAATCTGTTGCTTCTTGACAGAAGCTGCTTCAAAGTCTCCTGTCCCATAGTTCCGGAAGCACCTGTCAGGAATACAACTTTCTTAGGCTTGCTGACATCAGCATGTACCTGTGGATCATCGAATGTAAGAGCTGCATCCATCGCTTCTCTGGTCGCATTCAGTGCCCTTCTTGCCATTCCGGCATCTCCGATCACCATATATCCGCATCCGTTTGCGTAAGCCGCTTCTTCAAGCGCCTTACCGTCTCTTGATCTGGAACCAATCGCAAGCACTGCGTAATCGCATGGGAACTCCATCGTCTCGTCGCCCTTCTTACCTACTACCTTACCGTCTTCAATAGCGGTAACGGCTACCTCAGTTACAGGGGTAATGTTAAGCGCTGGCAAATGGGTATCAAGATAGTATTTTCTTGCCATTCCCAGATCTGCGCAGATGGCAGGAAGCATCTCAAGAATAGTGACCTTGCTGCCTCTTTCTTCGAGATATTCAGCAACCTCCATACCTACCATTCCACCACCAATGACAACGATATCGCCCTTGACCTCGACTTTGCCGTTGAGTACATCATGCGAGTTTGCAACGAATGGCTTGTCTACGCCAGGGAACCTAGGGATAAGCGGAGTAGCTCCTATAGCATTGAATACAGTGTGAGGCTTGACCTCTGCGATCAGCTTAGGTGTGACTGGTGTATTAATACGGATATCTACGCCAAGCGCCTTGGCCTGTCTGCCCATCAACTCTACGGCAGCTTTCATCTCTCCCTTTCTAGGTGCCATACCTGCTGTGCGGAACTGTCCGCCAAGGGTGTCCGATGCCTCGCAGAGGATCGGGGTGTGTCCTCTCTTCTTGAGTGTGATCGCCGCCTTAAGACCTGCGATTCCGCCGCCTGCAATAAGGACCGTCTCCGGCTTATCGGTCACGACGATTTCACATTCTTTTTCACGTCCGACTGCAGGATTCATGAGACATGTGACATGTGGGCAGTCAGGATTTGCAAAAGCATCAAGGCAGCCCTGGTTGCAGCCTACGCAGTAAGTGATCTCGTCAGTTTTGCCTGCTTTGATCTTATTGACAAACTCAGGATCAGCGTACTGGGCCCGTCCCATTACAACCATGTCTACTTTATCTTCTTCGAGCACTTTCTCAGCGATACCAGGCTCATTAAGACGCCCTACTCCGATCGTCAGCATACCTGTCTCTTTTCTGATCCTTGCAGCATTGTCTATATTGAAGCCCTTTGGAATGTCTACCGGTGGTATTTCATACATATTAGCCGGGGATATTACGTTACCTCTCGAAACGTTGAGTACATCTACTCCCTCAGCACCTGCCAGCTTGCAGAACTCGATGACTTCTTCAATTGTCAGTCCGCCTTCAAGAAAATCATCATGCGCATCTATTCTCATGAACAGTGGCATGTCTTCAGGCATATTGGCTCTGATCGCTCTTATTGCTTCAAGCGGGAACTTTGCGCGGTTCTCAAAGCTTCCGCCATACTCATCGGAGCGGTGATTGATGCCGCCTGAGAGGAACGAGTGTGGCAGGTAGTTATGTGCGCAATGGAATTCTATGCAGTCGAAACCTGCTTTTACGGCTCTGGCCGCTGCCTTTCCATAGCACTCTACAATCTCGTGGATTTGATCGACCGTCATTCCCGGAAGCGTGATCTCGGCGCTTACAGGCATATCACTGGCCATAAGGATCTGTGCAGTCTGGTCAAGCCCTACTGCAAGGCTTCCCTGCCAAAGCTGGATGCCTGCTTTTCCACCTGCCTCGTGGATGGCGTCAACCAGCCCCTTCAGACCCGGAACATATTCGTCTTCTGAAATTGAAAGGAAGTGTCTCGGTGCACTTGGTGTGTGTACACTCGCAACCTCTACGATGTTGAGTCCGCTGCCGCCCTTAGCTCTTGCAACGTGGTAGTTGATATGTTGCTCGGTAACATAGCTCGCGTTTCCTGAGAATTTAGTTCCTGTCGCCGGAAAGATGATCCTATTTCTCATCTCCATTCCACGAATTCTGATAGGCTCAAATAGCTTGTCGTACATGATTATTCCTCCTGATAAATCAGACCTTCAGCATTCTTTTTTACTGATTACAATCTATCATGTGCACAAATGAGACGGTCAATTGTTATTATTCACAGAAATCTGTTCCGCATCCCACATGCTACCGTGGCATCAACACAAAATACACATCAAAACATTCATTAGCGGTTGAACAACCGTACAGTCGGGTGTATGCTTTTTGCAGAATCTCGAATCTCAGATAGCCATAGTGGATCGGAGTATAAAGATGAAGCTTTCAGATATATGCAGAAAGACTGGAATCAGTAAAAGAACTATCCATTACTACATACATGAGGGGCTGATCACTCCCGCTATAAAAGAAAGTAACGGATACTATGATTTTTCCGAAGAAGATGAAAAGAAGCTTCTGCTCGTAAGGATGCTCCGTGATGCAGATATCTCTCTTGCAGACATTTCCTCCATTCTAAGCAATCCGACTACGATCAACTTCTATCTCAGCCGGCATATCACAAAACTCTACGCCGACATCCGACACTCTCAAAAAATACTCACCAGTTTGAATTATGTTCTTGCCAACGCATCGATCCATCCTACTTTTGATGATGTTCTCGAGCTCGTAAGCAATTCAGACATTCCATCAGAACATGATAAGAGCGTAGCAGATGCTGCAGATCATGACTATTCACTAGCTGCAAAGTATCTGTGGGGAGGTTTCCTGGGAAACGAGGTGTTTACTGATTATCAGGAGTTTTTATGGGAAAAACTTCATAGGATCGCAGCTGAAAGGTACTCTGATGATTATGACCTCGTCAGCAACTATCTTCGCTCGCTGGACAACGCTTATATTGATACCGTTTTTGCCAGAACGCTGGACAGATATTCATATATAGCAGGGCTGGATGATGAAGGCCGAAAAGAATGCGCTCTGGATATGAGGACCCGCCTTGCATCTTTTGCTACTGATGCTGAGCTGATTAGTTTGTGGAAAAGGGATTACAGACAATGCTTCGAGCCGATTACCCGGATCCACGCCTCTGAGCTTGGTGCTATTGTTGCAGAAATAAGTCCTTTCTTTGCTTCATACCGCAGCAACATCAATGAGATATGCGAATCGGTATATGAATGGCTGATATCCGTAGACGGACAGGGCAGTCTTGATCTTCTTAATGCCACGCTGGGTGATTATATGAACTTTGAAGAATACAATCACGGCCAGTTCGAAGCCATCACAAGCCTGAGCATTTCGTACGCCTAACTATGCAGTACTGATTTTTGCAAAGAAAGAAGCTTGAAACCATTGAAATTTCAAGCTTAGGAAGTGGTGGGAGTCGAACCCATGAAAAGAGGCTCTTTATCCTCAGGAATAGGATGTATATCTAAATCATGGTATTGTTCACTCATGGTATTATCACCTCTATTTATTCAGCAAGCAGTTCTGTAAGAGAAATATTCTCCACAGAGCTGCTGTCATTTTCAGTAATA
>CAMIWY010000121.1 GCA_946402595.1 uncultured Clostridia bacterium | reverse complement strand
TCGTACAAACGTTGAAATTCCAAGGAGGAAAAGCGCCGTCCACGTTTGTACCCGGAGTTGTACCCAATAGGTAATAGGATATTCAAATATCCAGATTCTCTACTATCCTGATGATTTCATTCTGCCTTTCGTAGAACAGCAGTTCCTTGTTGTGTTCGAAATATTTTCTGCAGCCGTGTCTGCTGATATAATGTGCCGTATAAAACCCTCTGGTCAGTTCAGTTACTATTATCAGCATCTCCTGTCCGCCCTCGAAAGCTTCTTCTGCAAAACAGAACATATTATCAAGCTTTGAGTCTGTCTCATTTACACGCTCAATATAGTCCTTTCTCCGGGCATTATAGCTTTGCCTTATTATCTCAAACCCCTGCGTTCCATCCGGATCGCCCGCCTGCGCCAGAGCTGTCACGGCTGATTCCATAGCATTCACCGTGCCATGGAGGATCCTGCGTCTGTCATCTGAAATAGAATTAGCCCTTTTCCCGTTCTCAAGCTCCCTTTGTTTTGCAGAAATCACATCAACCATCAGGTGCGATACGGAAACTTCTGATTCCTCAATTTTAGATTTAATACCTTTGAATGACTCCAGCATTTCATTTAATATCTGTTCTTCATAGTAGATATTTCTGAGATCAGAGCCGACTTTATCGAGAATCAGACCGAGAAGAGACAGCCTTTCGTCATACTTTGCGCTTCTGACACGCTCTATGACCGAGCCGCTGTTTTTTCCGCTCAGTATATGATCTACCTGATAGTCTGACTTGTATTTGTTAAAAAGCTCATAATAATTAGTGAAGGATTTTGATACCTTCTTATCCTGAAGGTACTGGCTTATCATCTTCTCGCGGACTTCGATCCCGTTCTGCTCATATAATCTGATCATGTCAGAAAGATTCAGCCACGCTCTGGCAGTAACGATGGTTTTGCCCTCTACCGTTGTTTCCACTTTGTAGAAGTCGCTGCTCTTTATATCAAGATAGGTTGATACCGAAGGATGCACGCCTCTGTCTAAGGCGTATTCCTTCCATGTACTGTAATCAGGCTCTATGTCTATGCGCTTCAGCCTGTCCCATGTGACTGTATCAAATTCACGGACCGAGTTATTGTATTCCGGCGGATTTCCTGCGGTGACCACGATCCACCCGTCCGGCACGCGATGTCTGCCGAAAGTTTTGTACTGCAGGAACTGCAGCATCGACGGGGCGAGTGTCTCTGACACGCAGTTTATCTCATCAAGGAAAAGTATGCCTTCACGCAGACCCGTTTCCTCCATCATGTCGTAAACTGAAGCTATAATCTCAGACATTGTATATTCAGAGACGCTGTATTCAACACCACCGTAGTTTTTCTTCTGTATGTAAGGAAGCCCCAGCGCAGATTGTCTGGTGTGGTGTGTCATCGAATATGATATCAGCCCTATGCCGAGTTCAGATGCGATCTGCTGCATTATCGCAGTCTTGCCTATTCCCGGAGGGCCCATGAGAAATACAGGCCGCTGATCTTCAACTGCGATCTGATATTCTCCGTATTCATCCTTTGTGAAATATGCGATGATAGCATTTTTTATTTCTTCTTTGGCATCCCTGATATTCACGGTTTTATCTCCTTATATCTTCTTTTTCCAGCACCAGTCTTATAGCCCATGGTGGAACGTGTGGATTGTTATATTCATTATCCAGAAATACGAATGCTGTTGTATAAGCAGGTTTCCGGGCCGGGAATGTGCCATACCCATCGGTAAAATAGATAAGCCCCTTAAGATCAGTAAATTCACCGACCGCCACCAACTCATCCACAAAACTGAACACCGGTCTGAAGTCGGTGCCTCCGAGGCCATGTATACTCATGGTCCTGATGTAGCTGTCAAACTCTTCTTCTGAAGTGATCCTGACATGCTCCTGAATGACTGCATCACATTGTATTATATGTATGTTTACATGAGAGAAATAGCTTTCACTTGCTTTGAGTATATTATATGTTTTCTGCAGGAATAACTGCACGAGCTCTCCCGAAGTGCTTCCGGATGTATCTATAGCTATCACGAATTCTCTGACGCGTTTGACCTCCTTATACTCCAGCGGCTCCACAAGCGGCATGTTTTCATACAGCTGAAGACCGTATGTGTAAAGGATATAATCAAATTCCTCATCATTTACTTCCGGATTCTCTCCGATGACAGCGAATTTTCTGAGAAAATCCGTGTAATCATACTTCTCGCGGTTCACTTCCCTAAGATTCTGTATCAGGACATCTGCAGTGTCTCCCTGTCCCCTGAAGTACGTCTCAAGGGCCTCCTGTACTTTTTCAGCTATATCCTTCCATTCCTGCTCGGTTTCCGATGCCGCCTGCGGCATATCGAAAGATCCCGCATCATCAACATCAGCATCTTTTATAATGTCTTTGGCCGGTTCCGTGTCATTTCTTTGGCTGTTATCGCCGCGGTCACTATGCTTCGCCCCTGTGCCTTTATACCAGCATGCGTGGTCGTCTGCCGCAAAGAGAGCTCTCAGTCTGCTGAGCTCATTCTCCTGTATACCATTTTCCCGATAATAGTGATAGATCTTCTCTGCAGTAAGCATTCCAATATGCTCCCGCAGGATCTTAACCTCAGCTGTCTGGGCAGCCTTTCTCTCAGATCCCGTGATTCTAAGTCCGAGATCATTTATAGTGCTCTCTGCCGCTATATCACAGGCAATGTCCCACAGGCTCCTGTCTATGTCAGCACCGACAAACATATGACTGTATATGCAATGCAGCAAAACATGAAGGTAGTCATGCGCAGGCTTCTCCTGCTCAACCTTAAACATCCTGAGAATGTGCCGCGGCCCGTATATAAGATGGCTGCCGTCTGTCGCAAGGGTCATGCCATCTGATGGAACCAGCTGCAGTTTGCTCAGAGCAGTGTCAAGAAATCTCAGGTTGACCATGAGTTCATTCCTGGCCAGCATCAGCACTTCATGAGCTGCTTTATTGATAATACTGTTGGTTTCTTCCATGTCCGTCATAATTCACCCGGTAAAAAATTTGCGGTCTCCTGTATTGCTGAAGTGCGTTCCAGCAAGAAGGCAGTGCAGTCATGTGAAGCCACCGATATGGAATAATCGAGTATATCGCGGCCCATCTTCTGATCTATGAGATCGTTATCGAATAAGAATGCCAGTACTTTTGAATCATTATCCCGTACAGCTGACTTTGCAATGCGCTTTGAATGGTTTTTGAGATAATTCGAGTACTTTATTCGAGCAGTCTCGCTCAGCTCATATGGATACTTTAGCCGTTTAAAAGCAACACTGTCCATACATCGCCGGTTCCACCCGAGACCGTCAAATAATTCTGTGTCTATGAACTGATAATCAAAGGAATTGTCGGGTCTGAATGCACTCATCAGTTTCGCCTTCATCCCGCGGTCAATATCTGTAAACAGCGGCAAATATCCTGTCAGCGCATCAGTCTTATCATCCAGAACCGCAATGTCCAACGAGCTCTCCCACATGTAAAAGTGCTCATCCTCTCCCTCATCATCATGCTTTTCTTCTATGAAGTAGTTCCTGAAATCGTACAGCGATGATCTATATATACTTATGCTTTTCATGCTGACTGCGGGGCCGAAGCAGTTTCTGCCGAAACTCCTGACATTGCCTGGCACTATTAGTCCTGCTCTTGTTTTTTCAAAAGCTTCATCTCCGATTGCATGCAGTGTATCAGGCAGTGCCGAGACCTCAAACGAGCGGCATTTATAAAATGCTCTGCTTCTGATGATCTCCGCCGCACTGAATCTGACAGTAGCAAGCGATCCGCACTCTTCGAAAGCCCCTTTACCTATCACGCGAGCACCGCTGAGCTCTGCATACGTAAGATCTGAGCTGCCGCTAAAAAGTGCCGCCGGTATCTCCTTAAGCCAGTCCAGACAGACAGTTCTTATCGCTGTATGCGAAAAAACGCCCACTCCTAATGAAACGAGCGAGCGCGGTATTTCCTGCATGTTAAGCTGTCTGCAATGGCGAAATGCATAGTCACCGATGCTTGTTAAACCGTCTATACTGATACTGCGCAGCGAGCGGCAGAATTCAAAAGCTCCCGGACCAATAATCCTGACATGATCCATAACAACGGTTTCAAGATTTGAGCATTCCTGAAAGGCAAATCCACCTACAGTTACAACGTCTCCTAGATCTATGTGTTTCAGACACTTGTTGCCTGCAAAAGCTCTTTCTGCGATCTCAGTTACTCCGTCAGGCATGCGAAATCTTTCGTCTGTTCCGGTATACCCTTCGAAGACGATATTTCCGTTATCATTCCGCAGTCTGTAGTCTTTTACATCCATCCTATCCCAGCAGCCGTCACTAATTTACCTTTTGCCTAGTAAATTATATCAATTTCCTGAGCACTTATGTTCTCCACAATTATGGTGGCCGCAATCCTCTCCATGATGATGCTCATGACCGTGATGGTCACATTGCACCTGCGGATCATAGCTCAGATTCCCAGATACAAAAGCTTCAGCTGCTTTGTCAGCAGAACCCTGTACACCACCGTACAGACTTATACCCTCTTCTGCAAGCGCCTCCTGCGCTCCTCTGCCAATACCTCCGCAAATAAGAGCATCAGCCTCTGCCGCCTTCAGGAATCCTGCCAGAGCTCCGTGACCGCTGCCATTTGTATCTACGATCTGTGTGTTTTTTATGACTCCATCTTCGACATCATACAGCTTGAATTTCTCAGTCCTGCCAAAATGCTGGAAGATCTCACCGCTATCATATGCCACTGCTATTCTCATATCTGCACTTCCCTTCGAAATAAGTCCTTTCGGAGCATCTGCATGAACATATTCACATCGGCCGCCGGTTATAAGTAGCCTCTTGCCTTCAATAAACGCTTCCGCTGCCTTGTGTCTGGCGCTTTCATAGATAGCCGTTACTGTCGTCCTGGCTATTCCCATCTGTTCCGCACAGGCCTTCTGATCCAGTCCCTCGTAGTCTATCAGTCTGATGGTCTCAAACTCGTCTACGCTCATACGGACTGTCTCATCTGCCACTGTATCTTCAGGAATAAAACTCCTGTATACAGGCTGAGCACTGATTCTTCTGCACCTTACCGGTCTTGCCATGAGTGTGTTCTCCTCTCTGTGAGCTTAAAATAGCACCGTTATTGACATATGTCAATAACATTCACTGCAATAAAAAACGACTGCATATTTCAGCAGTCGTCTATGAGTCAGGGGACGTACCCGCTGACTCTCGCTGAA
>CAMIWY010000120.1 GCA_946402595.1 uncultured Clostridia bacterium | reverse complement strand
GGCCAACAGGCTCGACAGGAATACGACAGGGCTTGTCCTGTTCGGCAAGACTTCGGCAGCCCTCAAGGCTCTGAACGAGGCCATCAGAGAAGACCTGACAGACAAGTATTACCTGACCATCGCCTGTGGGGTCATAGACAGAGATCTCACGCTGACCGGCAGCCTCACCAAGGACGAAAAGGCCAACAGGGTCAGCATAACAGCTGACAGCGACAGCCCTGCATTTTCAGCGCACGAAGCTGATCATGCAAGTGCAGCCGGAGCTCCGGCAAAGATGCGCGGGGTCATCACACAGGTGATGCCGCGAATGCACTTCAGGATCAGCGGTGCATCCGAGGTCACCCTCACGGATATCCGGCTGGTGACCGGCAGGTCTCATCAGATCAGAGCGCATCTTGCTGCTATGGGGCATCCTCTTGCAGGAGATGTCAAGTACGCCCATGCCGTGAACGAAGTCACCGTACGCGAAGCCGGAACCGTTCCGGCAACACGGCAGGAAGTCGATAATATAAATGAATATTTTGCCCGCAGATACCGCATCACGACGCAGCTGCTCCACGCTCAGAGGATCAGCTTTGCGGAGAACGGCCTGCCGGAAGAGATAGAATACCTTGCAGGGCAGAGCTTTACAGCACCTGTTCCGCCTGCATTTGAAAGAATTATGGGAGAACACATTGGATAATTACAGCGAAGAGAATCTGAACACAACCGGAACTGAAGCCGCAGACGGAGTACGTTCTGCCGGCGAGACAGCAGGCAGCTTCCTTAAGAGTCTGCTTATCGATGTTGTCATAGCGGTCATTCTTGCTGCTATCGTTCTGTTCTTTATAAGACCGACTATAGTCAAGCAGTCATCGATGGAGGACACGCTTCACGAGAATGACTATATGATCATGTACAGGCAGGCCTACCGCAGCCATACTCCGGAGCGCGGGGATATAATCATATTCCAGAGCAGCATGCCGGATGAAAACACCGGCAAGGACAAGCTTCTGATCAAGAGGGTCATCGGCCTTCCGGGAGACGAGATATCCATCATAAGCGATCAGCTGTACATCAACGGTGAGGCGTATCATGAGGACTATCTCAAGGATGGTTACACGCCGGCTTTCGAGATTCCTCTTGAGGGTGAGATCTACACGGTCCCTGACGGACAGTACTTCGTGATGGGTGACAACCGGGCAGGCAGCATAGATTCGAGGCGGTCCGAGGTCGGAACAGTGGCCTTTGATCAGATCCAGGGCAAAGTAGTCCTGAGGCTGTTCCCGTTCAATAAGATACAGAGATTTTAATATATTCTTCAGGTGATAATTCCCGAAGAGCTTTTCGCAACATTTTTGTATCCTTACGGGTTGCCCGCTCTTCTGCGAACCAGTCACAAGGAGGGACCCACCTTGTGGGAGGATCCCTTATGACAGATCACCGTTCAGAATATATTAAAATCTAAATGAAGGGTAAACTGTAAATAAATGAGTAAAGGAAAAGGAATAAAGGTAATAGCGAATAACAAGAAGGCCTTTCACGACTATTTCGTCGAGGAGCGTTATGAGGCCGGCATCGTGCTCACTGGGACTGAGATCAAATCCGTCCGCAAGGGCGGCGTGAGCATCAAGGAGAGCTACGCCAAGATAACGAGCAAGGGCGAACTCATCGTGACGGGCATGCATATAGCGCCTTATGAGCAGGGAAACAGATACAATGTCGACCCGCTGAGAGTGCGTACTCTTCTGATGCACAAGAAAGAGATCAGCAAGCTCTACGGCACGGTCAAAACCCAGCAGGGCCTGACCCTTATACCGCTGTCTGTCTATCTCGACGAGAACGGCAGGTGCAAAGTGGAGCTCGGTCTGTGCAGAGGTAAGAAGAATTACGACAAGCGGGAAGCAGAAGCAAAACGCGATGCAGACCGCAAGATGGATAAGGCGATCAAGGCGTCAAGGAACCGGTAGAAATACCGGTTTTTTCATGTCCGCAATTTAATAGCAGGCGGGATCCTTTCCCGCCTGCCTTTCTTCTGTGTTACAGCATCTTCTTAAGATACTGCCCTGTATATGATTCTTTCACCTGTGCGACTTCTTCAGGTGTTCCTTCGGTGACTATGTACCCGCCGCCGTCACCGCCCTGCGGTCCGAGGTCGATGATGTGGTCGGCCTGCTTGACGACGTCAAGGTTGTGCTCGATGACTACCACCGTGTTGCCTTCGTCGACAAGTCTGTTCAGCACGTACAGCAGCTTCTCCACATCGGCAAAATGAAGTCCTGTTGTCGGTTCGTCGAGGATGTAGAGAGTGCGTCCCGTGCTCCTCTTGGAGAGCTCAGTCGCAAGCTTGATCCTCTGAGCCTCACCGCCCGACAGCTGTGTGGACGGCTGTCCGAGGCTTATGTAGCCGAGGCCTACATCGTCGAGTGTCTTCAGGTAGCGGAGTATGCTCTGCTGGTTCTCGAAGAACGGTATCGCTTCCGCGACCGTCATGTTCAGGACCTCGGAAATATTCTTCCCCTTGTATTTGACCTCCAGAGTCTCGTGGTTGTATCTTGCTCCTCCGCAGACCTCGCACGGCACGAATACGTCAGGCAGGAAGTTCATCTCTACCTTGATGATACCGTCGCCGTTACAGTGTTCGCAGCGTCCGCCCTTTACATTGAAGCTGAACCTGCCCGGATTGTAGCCACGGACCTTGGCCTCAGGCATCTCAGCGAAGAGGTTTCTGATGTGCGTGAACATGCCGGTATAGGTTGCCGGGTTGGATCTCGGCGTCTTTCCTATAGGCGACTGGTCGATGTTGATGACCTTGTCAAAATTCTCGATGCCCCTGATCTCACGGAATTTGCCCGGGCGCTCCTGAGTTTTGTTCGTGACTCTGGACACGCCCTTGTACAGGATCTCATTTACGAGGCTGGACTTGCCCGATCCGCTGACACCCGTAACAAGCACGAGCTTGCCGGCAGGGATCCTGACATCTATGTTCTTGAGGTTGTTCTCCTGTGCCCCGATTATATCCAGATACAGTCCGTTTCCCGGCCTTCTTACAGCCGGCACTTCGATGTGCCTCTTGCCCGAGAGGAACTGCCCGGTTATGGACTCAGGACAGTTCTTGATATCCTCAACGGTTCCCTGTGCAACGAGCTCACCTCCGTTGACTCCGGCACCCGGCCCTATGTCTACGATGTAATCCGCTGCATACATAGTATCCTCATCATGCTCAACGATGATCAGGGTATTGCCCATGTCCGTCAGGTCACGCAGCGACGCGAGCAGCTTGTCATTATCACTCTGGTGAAGTCCGATCGACGGCTCGTCAAGGATGTACAGCACTCCGACGAGGCCCGATCCTATCTGTGTCGCCAGCCTTATTCTCTGTGATTCTCCTCCGGAGAGGGTCCCGGCCGATCTGCTGAGAGTCAGATATCCGAGTCCTACATTATTGAGGAAGCTCAGTCTGGCCCTGATCTCCTTGGTGACCATGCTGCTGATCTTCTTATCTCTTTCGCTGAGCTGTCCTTCGAGATCCTCGAAGAATCTCAGCGCCTGGACTACCGAAAGATCGGTCAGATCAATTATGTTCTTTCCCCCGACAGTGACCGCAAGCACCGTATCCTTGAGCTTGCGTCCGTGGCATACAGGGCATTCCTCCTCTGTCATCATGTCGGAGATCTTGTTCTTGATGAATTCCGAGTTGGTCTCGCCCCACCTGCGCTCGAGGCTCGGGATGACGCCCTCGAAGGTATGGTTCATGTGGGATACTCTGCCCGATCTGCTCTCGTAGGTATACTTTAGTCTGCGCGTTCCGGTACCGTGCAGGAGCTCATCCTTGAATTTAGGCGGGAGAGCCTTGTACGGAACGGACAGGTCAGTTCCGTGATCTACCGCGAGACGGTTGAGCATCTGGCGGTAAAATCCCATTGCATCAAGAGATGCAAAAACATTTCCCATCGCTCCGTTGAGGATGCTCTTGTTCTCGTCTGTTACTACTGCCTCATCAGTGATCCTTAGTGTGAATCCGAGTCCGCTGCAGCAGTCACATGCACCGTAAGGCGCATTGAAAGAGAACATTCTCGGTTCCATCTCTTCAAGGCCGACTCCGTGCTCAGGGCAGGAGAACTTAGTCGAGTATGTCACAAGAGTCTCCTTCTGCTCAGCAAAGAGATTGCCGTCAGGAGCGGCGCCGTCCGGTGCTCCCTGCTGCTGAAGTTCTGTACTCTGTACCTGCTTCTTATCGGGGAGATACATGACGTTGCAGATGCCTTCGCCTTCCTTGATGGCTATCTCGAGTGCCTCGGCAATACGGCTGCGGTTGTCTTCTCTTATAACGATCCTGTCGACTACGATCTCGATGGTATGCTTGTTGTTCTTGGCAAGCGTGATCTCGTCTTCGTCGATCCTCCTGATCTCTCCGTCGACTCTGACTCTTGTATATCCGTCACGTCGGATCCTGTCGAATATGGCTTTGTGCTCACCCTTGCGGCCTCTTATGACCGGCGCAAGCACTATGATCCTCGTTCCGACTCCGTGGCTCTGAATGTTCTCGATAATACTGTCGATGGACTGGCTGGCTATCTCCCTGCCGCATACAGGGCAGTGCGGAACGCCGATCCTCGCATAGAGGAGTCTCAGATAGTCGTATATCTCAGTGACCGTTCCGACAGTCGACCTCGGGTTGCGGCTCGTCGTCTTCTGATCGATGCTAATTGCAGGTGAAAGTCCCTCGATAAGCTGTACATCCGGCTTCTTCATAAGTCCAAGGAACTGGCGGGCATATGAAGAGAGCGACTCGACATACTTCTTCTGTCCCTCTGCATAAATAGTGTCAAATGCAAGTGAAGACTTGCCCGAGCCCGACAGTCCGGTCAGTACGACCATCTTGTCACGCGGGATCGTGACATCTATTCCCTTGAGATTGTGCTCTCTGGCACCTTTGATTACTATGTTTTTTTCCATGTTTATATAACTATATTACGATTGTTGTAACCTTGTTTATCAGTTGTCCGTATAACCGGAAATGTGGTTCCGGTCCTCAGTGTCAGGCCCTCAGCCGTAAGCTGCAGCCAATCGTGCTTCGCCTTTCGGCTCGCTCTCTTGGGCAGCTCTGCCATAGGGCTTACATCTGCTCTGTCTGCGCTGACGCTTGCCAATCGCAGTGTCAAGCCCTCATACTCGCCCGGAGTTCGAAGAGAACATCACGGAGCTCAGCCGCGCGCTCGAAGTCAAGCTGTTTTGCGGCTTCCTTCATGTTCTTCTCCACATCGC
>CAMIWY010000119.1 GCA_946402595.1 uncultured Clostridia bacterium | reverse complement strand
TTATCCGTAAAGGTATATGGTGTGCAGATCTATACAGAACACGCAGGCTCGCATGGCCGGTTTCGTTATATATGATGTGAATGAGATCCCCGCCTCTGACGGGGATCTTTTTTGATATATACACAATTACTACAGCTGCTCGAAGGCGTAGCGGATGCCGACGCCGGTCGCTGTGATGAGTCCTACAAAGTCGTCAATAGGATCGGTGCAGTCACGCTGGAGCCACTTTTCTATGGTACCAGTGATAACATAAGCTGTCGCGTTTATAAGATAGCTTATGTTTCTGGCAGAGGGATCCGCAATGCCGGCTTCCCTCCATATCTTCTCGAGCTCAGCAGCGATCCCTTTGGTGATGCTGCCCACATGGCCCTGCAGCACAAGTGTAAAAAGCCTCCTGTTGCTGTAAATGGCTTCTGCCAGGCTCTCATAGCTCTGATGCAGTCTGAGAGGGTCAGGCTGCTCTCCCAGCATGTGCACGGTGATCCCCTTAAGGTGCGGTGCCAGAACTTCTGCGGCCAGCGCCTCCATGGAGTCAAGGAGCGCGTACTTGTCTCTGTAGTGAGCATAGAATGTGCTCTTGTGGACACCTGCGCGCCTGATTATATCCTGCGTCCTGATGCTGTCGATGTCGCGGGTCGAAAGCATCTCGAATGCGGCTTCCAGTATTTTGTCTTCGGCGGATACATACCGCGGATCATTCCTGTCCATTTTTTCCTCTTTAACGTTGTACTTGCTTGTACATTTTTTGCCAGAATGCCTCTAACCGACTTTTGTCGGTTATTGTCGGTTGTCCGTAATTTTACCACATTCTATAATCAAATCAGTAGATATTGTTGAGTCTTTGCGGCTGCTGTTTATGCCGCAAGAGACCTTTTTATAGAGGGAGTTTTATTATGTTCAGGACGAAACACGAACTGACTGAAGGCGAAAAGAAATGTCTCGAGGCATATTACCGCGAGAGAAGCCCAAAGCCAAGAAAGAACCTCATCAAACTGGTGAGACATATCAACATGTTCAACCCGGTACCTGATGAAAATTCATGGGAGTACATATTCTTCGACCGCCAGCTCACAGATGAGCAGGTGGATTTTGCGCTGAAGATGAAGCTCAGACATCAGTACACCATCAGGGAGCTTGCAGATCTTCAGAAGATGAGCGTCGAAGAGGCGGCGCAGAAGGCCTATGACCTGTGCTATATAGGACTCCTCGAGTACTGCAATTCACCTGGCGAAGAGGACAAGGTGCAGCTGCCGGTATTCGCGCCGGGAGCAATGGAGAGCACGGTAATGACCAAGGAGCGTACGGACGCTTATCCTGAGACGGCTCCGGCTTTCCTCAACTACATCCTCGACCTCCAGAAGAAGATCACATGGGGCGGCTTCATGGGAGTAGCCCTGATGAGAACGATCCCTGTAGAGAAGGCTATCGAGGGCAACACGCGCAAGGCCAAATTCGAAGAGGTATCGTACTGGCTCGACAAGGCCGGCGAGAGCATTGGTATCGCACCGTGTGAATGCCGTAAGCTCAGAAGAATGGTAGGCGAGGGTACTGCTGACCTCGAAGGCGAGTGGTGCATCAACCTCGGCAACTACGCTGAGTCCTGCATCAGGGTCGGCAAGGCGAGAAGGATCACAAGAGAAGAGGCTGAGAAGATTCTTCTGCGCGCTGAAGAGCTCGGATACGTTCATCAGCTGTCCAACATTGACGGACCGGACTTCTCACTCTTCATCTGCAACTGCAAGTGGGATACATGCATGGCTCTCAAGACCAGCTGGTACACATCATCACCTGACCTGTCCAGCTCCAACTACAGGGCAAGCGTTGATCCTTCGCACTGCGTCGCATGCGGCGGCTGCGTCGAAGTATGTCCGCAGAATGCAGTAAAGCTGGGACAGAAGCTTTGCCAGAAGAAGCCTGTAGAGATCGCTCCTGCACCTGTTGCAAGCGACTTCGCTGTGATGCCGCCTAAGTACTGGAACGGGGACGCTTTCCTCACAGAGAGGGACAATGTCGTGCCTGAAACGGGAACTGCTCCTTGCAAGTCCAATTGCCCGGCACACATTGCCGTACAGGGCTACCTCAAGAAGGCAAGCGAGGGCAAGTACATGGAGGCTCTCGAGCTTATCAAGAAGGAGAATCCGTTCCCTGCAATGTGCGGAAGAGTATGTGCGAGATTCTGTGAGCAGGTCTGCACAAGAGGCGACATCGACGAGCCTGTTGCTATCGATGAAGTCAAGAAGTTCATCGCTGATCAGGAACTCAATGCTGAGACCAGATACATCCCTGAGAAGAGATTCGACTACGGTCACAAGGTAGCTGTAATCGGATCGGGTCCGGCGGGACTCTCAGCAGCATATTACCTTGCTGTATGGGGACATGACGTAACAGTCTTCGAGAAGCAGGATAAGCCGGGCGGAATGATGGTATACGGAATCCCTTCGTTCAGACTTGAGAAGGATGTTGTTGAGGCCGAGATCGACGTCATCCGCCAGCTCGGAGTAGAGATAAAGTGCGGCATCGAAGTCGGCAAGGACATCACTCTTGACCAGCTGAGAGCTGAGGGCTACAAGGGATTCTATGTGGCTATAGGCCTCCAGAACGGCGGATCACTCGGTATCCCGGGCGCTGATGCTGAAGGCGTAATGGCCGGCATCGACTTTATGAAGAGAGTAAACGGAGGCGAGGATGTCAAACTCAAGGGCAATGTAGTCGTCATCGGAGGAGGCAACATCGGTGCTGACGTTGCAAGGACCGCAGTAAGATGCGGAGCTGACAATGTATCTCTGTACTGCCTTGAGTCATATGATGAGATGCCGATGGGACCTGAAGACCAGCACGAGTGCGAAGAGGATGGCATCGAGATCCACGCAGGCTGGGGACAGACCGAGATCACTGAGAAGGGCGGCAAGTGCACAGGCATCAAATTCAGAAAGTGCCTGTCCGTCAAGAACGCTGAGGGCAGATTCGATCCTAAATTCGATGACGCTGTTACTGAAGAAGCTAAGTGCACCACAGTACTCTTCTGCATCGGACAGAAGCCTGAGTGGGGCAAGCTGGCTGAGGGCAGCAATGTGAAGATTTCCGCAAGAGGTCTTGCTGAAGCAGACAGCTGGACATACCAGACAGCAGAGCCTGACGTATTCGTCGGCGGAGACATCTACACCGGCCAGAAGTTCGTCATCGATGCTATCGCTGCCGGCAAGGAGGCTGCAGAGTCTCTCCACAGATACGTGCACGAAGGCCACAGCCTGACACTCGGAAGAGTCAGACGCGACAACTTCCACTACATAGACAAGGACAACCTGGTCATCTCCAGCTACGACCACAGCGGCCGTGAGAGATACATGATCGATCCTTCCAAGGTAAGGACCTTCAAGGATGAGAGAAAGACCTTTACCGAGGAGCAGGTGAAGACTGAGACTGCACGATGCCTCAGCTGCGGCGCTGCCAAGGTCGATCAGAAGATCTGCATCGGATGCGGACTTTGCACAGTACAGTGCAAGTTCGACGCTATCCACCTCGACAAGGTACAGGAGGTATGGGGCGTTCCGTACGAGCAACTCGTTCCGAAGGTCATCAAGGAAGAGGCTAAGAAGATCGGCAGGATCGCCGTCAGAAAGATCAAGGCATAAATATTAAGATCGACAGGACCACTGTCAGAAAGATCAAGGCATAAATATGCATGAACTAAGTGTGCTGCAGCAGGCAGTCGACCTTGCTGAACAGACAGCAATAGAAAACAATATCCCGCGCATCGCCTACCTCACTCTCGAGGTGGGCGAGCTGTCGGGCTATCTTCCTGTGTTCTTCCACAAGTACTTTCCGGTAGCGACCGAGAACAAGCCTGTGTTCGAGGGCACTGAACTCAATATAATATCTGCGCCGGGTGAGGCACTCTGCAAAGAGTGTTTTGCGATGTACAACGTGATGCGCGAAGAAGGACGCTGCCCAAAGTGCGGCTCGCGCAGCAAGAAGATACTCGGAGGACAGGAATTCAAAGTTAAGGAAATAGGTATACCTGATGACGCTGTTGAGAGGGGACAGACTGCGGAAGATACAACTGGACCGGCCGGAGCCTGATCAGCGGCTTTTGTGACGAAGGAGAGGGTGTCATGAGAGACCAGTATTCAAGACAGTACATCGACGATCACGGAAATGTGATCGCGTTCAACCAGGAATGTTTTGACAACCTGCATATGGGGTACAAGAAGTTCGAGAACCGGCCTAACGGGCTCGGGATTTTCAACTTCATCAAGACCGTTGCATGCGCGCACGACTGGAACTGGCAGATCGTGCTCAAGGTATTCAAGCTGATCGTAGCCGGATCGGCCTGGATGAGAAAAGAAGGCCTGAAGAGCAGGATCTACAAGAAGGTAATGATGTTCTCGCCGGATAAGGAGAGAAACACTACCGGTCTGGTCATGCCTCTCAAAGTAGATGTAGATATCGACATGACTGAGCAGGGCCAGAAGGTGGTAGTACCGATGGATCTGGTGAAGGACGCACTTGCCCAGGCTGACTATATCGCCGGCATGAATAAGTGCCTTTGTAGGGATGCGCAGAACTGCCAGGAGTACCCGCATGACCTGGCCTGCCTCTTCATCGGAAAGATCGGCGAGCAGGTCGTGAAGAACGGGCTGGCCCGCCAGCTCACATATGAAGAGGCCTGCGAGAGAGTAGACAGGGCGGCTGAATACGGGCTCACCTGCCAGTCCCTCTGGGTCGAGATCGAGCAGCTCATCTGGGGCATCCGCAACGACGACATGGACAGATTCCTCGAAATCTGTTTCTGCTGTGAGTGCTGCTGCGTTGCCATGAACCTCTCGCGCAACGCGTCAAGGGAGATCAAAGACAGATTCCATCCGGTCGGCTGGACAGCTGTTCCGGTCAGGGCCAACTGCACCGGCTGCGGAGAGTGCATCTCGGTCAGGTGCCCGCAGGACGCACTTTCGATGGGCGAGGACGGAGTCATCGAGATCAACCAGAACCACTGCGTCGGCTGCGGCATCTGCAAGGCGAAATGTACGCATGACGCCATCAAGATCAAGCAGACCATGCCTATGAGAGGAAGCATCAAGGAGTACTTCAGTGAAGACTTCTCGCTCGACCTGAGGAGCTTCGAGAAGTATTGATAAAACTAAACTGTGAGTTCACTTCACAACTGCAGTCGTATAGTGTATACTGTGCTACTGCAGTTTTTGTTTTAGAATGACCGGAAAGAGGTGATACGGAATATGGAACAACTGAATACAATCCGAAGACC
>CAMIWY010000118.1 GCA_946402595.1 uncultured Clostridia bacterium | reverse complement strand
TTATGGCTTTCACAGAATCTGATAAAGCAATGCTTGAGGGTTATATCGCATCCGCCCGCCCGTTTGCCGACATGTTCTCGGTAAAGGGTAAGGTAGCACTTGTAACCGGAGGATCGTCCGGACTTGGATTTGATATCACTCTCAGACTCCTGCAGGGAGGAGCAAAGGTAGTTATCGCATCCAATTCCAGGATCGAAGAAGAGGCATCCATGCCGCTGTTCGCTGAGCAGGGCTTCGGAGATGATGTAAAGTTCTGCTTCACAGATGTAAGAGAGGAAGCAGACGTTGAGAAGCTGGTGGCATATACAGTTGACACTTTTGGCTCGCTGGACATTTTCGTCAACAGCGCTGCGATCTGGAACTATGCAAAAGTCTATGATCTGCCTAAGGAAGACCTCCAGCTGGTATTCGAGACCAACGTTTACGGCGCTTTCTACGGAGTCAAGCACGTAAGCAAGTATATGAAGGAACACGGCATCGCAGGCAAGATCGTGCTGATCTCTTCAAACAGCCCGATAATGCCGTATCCGGTATTCGGAGGATATCCGCACTATGCATCAAGCAAGGCTGCTGTCATGGGACTTGTGACAGAGGCTGCAAAGGAGCTCAAGAGATACGGAATCATGATCAACAGCATTGCACCGGGCGGAATGGTCACCCCGGGTGCCGCAGGAAATCTCGCGAGCGAGCTTATCACTGAAGAACAGCAGGATGAGTTCTATGAGGAACTGATGGTATGGCAGGTAGACGGCCAGCTCCCTGTAGATCAGGTCGGAATGATGGCTTATACATTCTGCACCCCTGTTGCAGACGGGATCACAGGTGAGACCATCGTTGTAGACGGCGGCGCGACACACAATATCGTTAAGTATCAGGCTGCTATCGACGCATTCCCAGAGGAAGAATAGAGAGGTGGAAAACATGGGCAAAAAAATAGACGGAAGAATACCTCAGAATTCCGGCGACGGCGCCGGTTTCAAGCAGTATAACGCAGTACAGTCACCATGGAACAAGCTTATGTCTTATCAGGATGCGCTCCACTATGCATCCAGATTCGAATCTGTCCTGAGTGCTGCTGTAGCTCAGGCATACAGGATCATCATTCCTGATTATGCTACAAGAGCATCCGAAATGTGCAAGGAAGCATATGGAAGACTGCTTTATACAGGAATGAACTATCCTAATGATGACGGATTCGGCATCCATCCTTTCATGTGCGGATCATATCCGGGTGCACTTATCGGAGACAAGGGCGATGATGCTCTTCTGATGTGCGGAAGATGCCAGGACTTCGGAACATACAGATGCGAGAAGGAGCTCGATGTCTGTGACTGGGATATCTGCGGATCTGAGCTCTGCCGTGCAACGACCATGTCTCTTCAGGGACAGGCAGACGCGACTGCAAGCAGACACCGCAAGGGCCACAAGCTCGACTACATGATGGTAGAAGCCAAGGGCTGCGGGGACAGACACTGCAGGATCATCGCAGAGAACAGAGAAAAATACCCTGCACCTGATCATGAACTGTGGGAGTCGTTCGGACCGGCAGTTTCCGATGATTATAAGAAATACACCGAGGAAGAGGACTGCGTATCCGAATCCATGATGTTCAGGGAAGAGTGTAATTACCATTTTGTCAACGGAACCAACAACGAGACGGATTCATCGAATCAGATGATCAATTTGTCCACAGCGGCATCCCTGTATCTGCTGCCTGCAATCGACAACGCTGTAAAGCTCGAGTATACAACTGCAGAGAATGCTGAATGGATCAAGAGGTGCGTACTTGAGGCGGCAGGCAAAGCGATGTTCGGCGAGAGATATGCTATAAAGGCATGCCGAGAGTGGCTCGGCGTACCTGACAGCATCGGGGAAGACGGCAGAGTCCTCGGCGGAGTTATCGAGATGCTGCTGCAGTCACTGGTATGCGGATATGAGATCGAAGCCTTCAATAAGGATGAGGTCATCTATGTGATCAACAGAGGCGATCTTGCGATCACCGGAACGCAGTCCCTGTGTGAGGCGCATCTGTACATGTGGAATGGCATGGTCAAGACTCTGGTCAATGCTATGTGGTCTGTATGGGAAGAGGATTCGCCTAAGGGCAAGATGAGAATAAAAATCGGCAAGAAGATCGACAAATTCATGTAAGGAGGACTGCGATGAATAAGAATATTTTTGCACATGACGAATGGAAACGTTCAGAGCACATGGCAGTCAGGGAGTGTGTGGGATACTATCTGTTCACCCATCAGATCATGGAGGTTACCGGACCGGATGCCTGCAGATTCCTGGATTACATGTATCCGAACAATATAGCTAACCTTGCTGTCGGCAGAGACAGATATACAACGATGCTCAATGATGACGGCGAGATAATCGATGACGTTGTTATCATGAGGCTCGAAGAAGAGAAATACTGGGTGTCCACACTTTACGGAACACAGGCAGATGACTGGTTCTACTTCCACTCGGAGGATTACGACGTGGATGCAAGCGAGATCACTGATGAGTGGCACATGTTCGCAGTACAAGGACCGAAATCAAAGGATGTCATGAACAGCATTCTTGAAGGGAACGTTGATGATCTGAAGTTCTTCATGCATAAGTGGGATAAGCTCGGCGAAGCAGAGGTGCTGGTAAACCGCGGCGGATTCACAGGAGAGAAGTTCGGATACGAAGTATACTGCACCGCTGATGATGCAGATGCAGTACAGGACGCGATCGATGCAGCGGTCAGAGCAGCAGGCGGAAAGGAAGTTACAGAGTTCCAGGTATTTGCATGGACACTTCCTACCGAGGCGGGATTCTATTACATGAGAGATCTCGGCCACACCAATCCGTTCGAAGTCGGACTTGAGAAGAACATCAACTGGGACAAGGACTTCGTCGGAAAGGCTGCTCTTGAAAAGGTCAGAGAGAACGGACCTGCAAGAGAAATGGTGGGCTTCGAAGTCTGTGATGAATGCGAGGACTTCTATATCACATCCAAGCAGTATGGCGGGCCGGGAGAGCCGGTCTATATCGACGGTGAAGAGATCGGCCGTGTATCCAAGCTGGTATATTCATATGTGAAGAATGTAAACAACGGATATATCCTTGCAAAGAAGGACGCGCTTCATATCGGTGATAAGATCAAGATCCACGGATATGACTGTGTGATCACGGAAAAGAAGTGGCTGTAATACTGACGAAATAAGAATAACTCCGCTCCGTTCAGATTTCTGTCCGGAGCGGAGTTACTTTTATTATGGTGTCTGGGAAAAATGTACGGAATGCCTGAACGGCATCTGAGAATGACGAACAGGATTGCGGTTTTTCCTCATGCGGTTCGGAAATTCAGCGTATTACTGAAAAGAAGACATGATTCATCAAAAAAGGGTCACAATACGTTCTTTTAACCATTGTAAACATCTGATAATATAAAGTCTGCACGGATATGACAATCAATTTATCAGCCTAAGAATGTACCGCAGGAGGGAATGATATGGCATATAAGACAGATATCGAAATCGCACAGGAATGTGAAAAGAAAAAGATCACTGACGTAGCGAAGGTAGCCGGCATCGATGACAAGTATCTCGAGCTGTACGGCAACTACAAGGCTAAGATCGACTTCTCATTCCTCAGGGATAATGCAGATAAGAAGAACGGCAAGCTGATCCTCGTGACAGCTATCACACCTACTCCGGCAGGAGAGGGCAAAACAACTACATCCGTCGGTCTTACAGACGGTCTCCGCGCTATCGGCAAGAATGCGATCGTAGCTCTGAGAGAGCCTTCGCTCGGACCTGTATTCGGCATCAAGGGCGGAGCAGCAGGCGGCGGATATGCCCAGGTAGTTCCTATGGAAGACATCAACCTCCACTTCACCGGAGACTTCCACGCTATCGGAGCAGCCAACAATCTCCTTGCAGCAATGCTTGACAACCACATCCAGCAGGGCAACCAGCTCGGCATCGATCCTAAGCAGATCACATGGAAGAGAGCAGTGGACATGAACGACCGTCAGCTCCGTAACATCGTTGACGGACTCGGCGGAAAGGCACAGGGCGTGCCTCGCGAAGACGGTTTTGACATCACAGTAGCATCCGAGGTAATGGCAGTACTTTGCCTGTCCTCAGATATCACTGACCTCAAGGAAAGATGCGGACGCATCATCGTAGGATATACATACGGCGGAGAGCCTGTAACTGCACACGACCTCAAGGCTGAGGGAGCTATGGCTGCACTTCTGAAGGATGCACTCAAGCCTAACCTCGTACAGACACTTGAAGGAACACCTGCATTCGTACACGGCGGACCTTTTGCCAACATCGCTCACGGCTGCAACTCAGTTACAGCTACAAGAATGGCTCTTAAGATCGGAGACTACATCGTAACAGAGGCAGGCTTCGCTGCTGACCTCGGTGCTGAGAAGTTCCTCGATATCAAGTGCCGCATGGCAGGTCTCAAGCCTGATGCAGTAGTAATGGTAGCTACAGTAAGAGCTCTCAAGTATCACGGCGGAGTTGCCAAGGCAGACCTCAACGAGGAGAACCTCGAAGCTCTCGAGAAGGGACTTCCTAACCTCCTCCAGCACGTCAGCAACATCAAGGACGTTTACGGACTTCCTTGCGTAGTAGCGATCAACGCTTTCCCTACAGACACCAAGGCTGAGCTCGACCTCGTCGAGGCAAAGTGCAGGGAGCTCGGAGTCAACGTTGCTCTGTCCGAAGTATGGGCAAAGGGCGGCGAAGGCGGCAAGGCTCTTGCTGAGGAAGTCGTAAGACTCTGCGACCAGCCGAATGACTTCAGATTCTCATATGATCTCGACATGTCAATCGAGGATAAGCTCGAGGCTATCTGCAAGAAGATATATCACGCAGACGGCGTCACTCTCACACCGGGAGCAAGAAAGCAGCTCAAGAAGCTCGAAGAGATCGGCTGCAGCGGAATGCCTATCTGCATGGCCAAGACACAATACTCATTCTCAGACGATGCATCCCTGCTCGGAGCACCTAAGGACTTCACCATCACGGTCAGAAACCTCAAGGTATCCGCAGGTGCAGGCTTCATAGTTGCACTCACAGGCGATATTATGACAATGCCTGGACTGCCGAAGTCACCTGCAGCAGAGAGGATCGACGTAGATGAGAACGGAGTTATAAGCGGACTGTTCTAGAGATACAGATCATAAGCCGGGGCGAAGGTCCCGGCTTATTTCAGAAAGGTAATAGAGGAAATACTTATGGGAGTCAATTCACCTGCAGAGATCACTGAAATATGGATAAATAACGGAATCAAGAAGGCAAACCTGTCCGTGGGCAAAATGCTTGTCCTTGGTA
>CAMIWY010000117.1 GCA_946402595.1 uncultured Clostridia bacterium | reverse complement strand
TAGAACCTGTATACAGACTTCTCCGATGCAAGGTCCTTCTCAGCGTTTATCTCCCTGTAATTGCTGTTGATGCACTGCCACGGCTCAGCTCCGGTATTGAATCCCGCGTTCACGCTTCCGTCCCACTGCACCGGTGTCCTGGCGTGATCCCTGGCACCTCTGCGGATCATGGCAAAAGCCGCTTTGCGCGGAACATGCAGCTGCCCCGTCATCATGTCATATACAAAATGCGAGACAGGGTCCTTCAGCTGGCTCATGCTGCGGAAATCCGAATTGGTCATTCCTATCTCTTCGCCCTGATAGATGAACGGCGTTCCCCATCCCATGAATGTAATCAGAGCGAGGAATGTTGCTGCCTCGTAGCGGTACTTCCTGGTGTTGATGCCGAATCTCGATACACTTCTCGGGTTGTCGTGATTCTCGAGGACCAGCGTATTCCAGCCGCTGCCGTGATGTCTGAGCTGCGGCTCGATCAGCCCTTTCTTGAACACTCTGAGATCGAATGGTTTCGGCATGAACTTGAGATTGTTGTCCGCGTTGAGGTGTTCAAAGTCGAAAATGGTATCGAGTTCTCCCGATTCCTCACTTATATATCTCGATGCGTGCTCAGGATCAGGTATGTACGACTCGCCTACTGTGTATGAATCATACAGAGACAGCGCCCGTTCATTCATTTCCTTAAGGAACTCATGCATCCTCGGTCCGTCAACATAGTACGGCGTCCCTTTCTGGAACCTGACAGGAGACCTGTCATCCCTGAGAGGATATACCTTGGAATACATGTTGAACACATCGAATCTGAATCCGCTTACGCCCTTATCCAGCCAGAACTTCAGTATGTCTATTATCTCATCCCGTACAGCCGGATTCTCCCAGTTGAGGTCAGGCTGCTGAGGAGCGAAGAGATGCAGATAGAACTCATCCGTCCCGTCTATCCTCTGCCATGCAGAACCTGTGAACGAAGATGTCCAGTTGGTAGGCGGTATCAGCTTGTTCTTCTTCCTGCCTGCCCATCTGCCCTTCCGGATGATATAATAGTCCCTGTACGGGGAGTTCTTATCCTTAAGAGCCTCCCGGAACCACGGATGCTGATCACTCGTGTGGTTCAGCACCATGTCCATGATCACCCTGAGGCCGCGCTTGCGGCACTCCTCCATCAGGTGGTCAAAATCTTCCATCGTCCCAAATTTCGGGTCTATCGCCTTATAGTCAGCGACATCGTATCCGTAGTCCCTGCACGGAGACACGTAAAGCGGCGAGAACCATATGGCAGTCGCTCCAAGGTCTTTTATATAGTCAAGCTTTGAGATGATTCCGGGTATGTCCCCCATCCCGTCATTATCCGAATCCATGAAGCTGAACGGGTATACCTGATATACCACCGCTTCCTTGTACCAGTTCGTTTTCATCCTTTACCCCCACAGTGATTACCGCTGATTTCGATTCACTGCAGATCAATAAATCATAAGCGAAATGCTGCATATATTCTGAATGGTGATTTATCACCTGAAGGATACATGCACATTCCGGCTTCTTATTACTTCGCAGTAATTGAAATCAGTGTCGGCAGGAGCTGCTTCTTGCGGCTCATTACTCCCGGCATGTTGTATATCTGCTTTGCTTTCATCACATACGGCAGGTCCTTGTTGGCCCTGTAATCAGACGCAAGCAAAACGCTTTTCTCTCTCAGCACGTCTGTGATCATCAGAAGTGTCCAGTCGAGGCCCTCTCTGGTCTTTATGGCTTCCAGTGCTTCAATATATCTGTCCGCATAGTCTCTGACATTTCCGAGGGTAGTTACCTCGCACTGGCCGATGCCCATGCGTACACCGCCCGATTCGTACTTCTTGAAGTCCGCGAGGATGCTCTCTTCCGGATCCTGCGTCTCAAGATTATCCGTGATGCTGAAGAGCTTCTCTCCGAACTCTTCGATGCTCGGGATCCTTGCGAGCCTTGCGAGCATCTCGACAGTGCTGATATCCGATGCTGTTGTCGTAGGGCTCCTGAGGATCAGAGTATCCGAAATGATTCCGGTAAGCATTACCTTCGCTATATATGCATCCGGCATGATGCCGTGTCTTATGTACTGCTGATAGATGATCGTGCAGGTGCTGCCGAGCGGCTCTGCATCGATGAATATAGGCATCTGAGTGGATACAGAGTCCAGCCTGTGATGGTCTATTATCTCAATGACATCTGCAGTTTCAATACCCTCGATGCTCTGTGCCGGCTCATTGTGGTCGACCATTATCACCTTGTACTTAGGCGCATCAAGGAAGCATCTTCTCGATACGAATCCCGCAAACTCACCGTTCTTCATGACCGCAAGGCCGCGGGTGCGGGAGTTGGCCAGAGTGCTCTTGGCATCTATGAAAAGATCCTCTGCATCGACTGTCTCAGTCCCGATCTCCATCATGGTCTCAAGCGGCTCAGCCATCCTCGTCCTGCGGATGGTCTCTGCTGTTCCGAGGTCTGTCATGAATACGGATCCCTCGTATCCGGACAGGTCGAGATCCGGAACACCTCCGTCAACATCTGCAGCCGTTATTATGATCGCAGGCACCTGCTGTTTTACAGCATATTCCATGTGCTCTTTTCTGTATCCCATAACCACGATGCACTGCGGGAACTCATCTATGAATGAGCAGAAAGCATCATAAGCCGCCGCTCCTACGAGAAGCGATCCTTCTATTTCTTCCTTTACTCCCTTGTGCAGAAGCTTTCCGGATATGACTCTGAGGATATTCTCAGTGCTGAACTTATATACCGGCACAGTCTCTCTGTTGTCCTCAAGAAACCAGCCCGTGATGTCGTCAACGCTGAGAAGCCCTTTGAACGCCTCACCCTCGAAAAGCGGGATGACAGGCGGGTTCTCCGTGTTATATGTCTGGACCAGGTCAAAAATAGGCTGCGATGTCTGGAACCGCGTTGCAGGTACCATCACCACGTCCTTGACCTTAGGTCTTACATCCTTCTTATAGACCGGTATCTCCAGCCCCATCGCCTCCATCTGTTTTCTGACACCGTCAGATACAGGACTGCAGTGCACCGGAACATACTCGTTCTCCATATCAGTCATGTTCTTGAGTTTTGCATAGGAAAGAGCAGCGCACAGGCTGTCGAGATCTGGATTGCGATGCCCTGTTATGTATACTTTGCTCATGTAGTTTACCCCGCTATGTGATATTTATCTGTTCCCCAGTTTGCTCTCGGCTCTGGACATGAATTTTGCATTATCTATTATGAATCTCTCGTGGACGCCTTCTCCGATGAGTCCGGCATCGTCGAACGCTTTGACACTGAATACAAGTCTGCGCCTGTCGATCTCAGTAAGTTCACTCTCGTAACTTATATGCGATCCGACAGGGCTTGCTGCCACATGGGAGATGTCAAGCCTGGTTCCGACTGTCCCCATACCTTCTTCCATGAATGGTTCGAGACTGGACCAGGCCGTATATTCCATCATTGCCGTCATCCTCGGTGTTGCATAGACTCTCAGGCCTCCGCTTCCCATTGATGCAGCAGTGCGCTCTTCAGTTACAGCATCCTCTGCCTTTCCGGTAATACCCGGCTTAAGTTCTGCCATCATTTCCTCCGCATTATTTGACAAGCTGCAGTTTCATGTATACAGGATTATGGTCGGATACAACAAATCCGAGATCCTGATTCTCTACGCCTGTCACTTTGATATTATCTGAAACGATGAATCCGTCTATGAGATAGTACTGGAAGTCATCCTTGTCTGCATTGATATAAGGCTCGATCAGGCTGCGGCAGCTCGGGACCTTTTCATTCATCATAAACTGCCAGCCTTCTGCGAACTGCGTTTCATCCAGCATGCCCGCCTGCCAGTTATCAGGCTTGACCACATATGAGGATATATCGGCAGATGAGAACGTCTGATTGAAGTCTCCTCCGGCTATCACGTAATTGCCTTTTTCCTTTTCCGCCTGAAGTATATCTGCAAGCATTGCAGTCTGTGCTTTCTTGCCTTCACCGTCGTCATATGCCTCGAGATGGAGGTTTACCAGCACCAGTTCCTTATCTGTACCCTTAAGAGGTACGCGGGATATAAGGACGCAGCGCTTCAGGTTGGCCATCCTTACAGGCCATGAGAAAGGTATAGGCAGCTGGATCCTTTCAGCCCCTGATACCGGATATGACGAGAAGGTCGCTATGCCTGAGTCGACCTTTCCCATCGGCGGCACCGGATATGGCAGGAATGCTACCTTGAAGTTGTTCGCAAATGACGAACAGTATTCCTGATAGGTATCCTGCAGCATCTTATATTCATTTATGTGATTCGAACGGGTGGAGTCCCTGTCAGTTTCCTGGAACATGATGATATCCGGGTCAAGTGAGGAAGTCTCTTCGATGATACCCTCCATGTTGGACATCACTCTCTCCTCGTCTGCGGTCTTTACTCCTTTGCCGCCGTCCATGAAGAAGTCGGCATTGTCACCGAGCGCCCCGTATCCTATGTTCCACGACATGACCGTAAGGTCATCGCCCGG
Organism: uncultured Clostridia bacterium; assembly: GCA_946402595.1. GTDB lineage: Bacteria > Bacillota > Clostridia > Peptostreptococcales > Anaerovoracaceae > Crickella. The sequence continues at coordinate 861 of CAMIWY010000117.1, read as the reverse complement.
CGCCAGTTCTTCAGATGCTTCGCCTTCCACAGCGATTTCTTCAGAGTCCGCCGGCTTGTACTCAGTTACTGAAAGGAACCCTATCAGCCCCGCCACAAGCAGCACGACGATCAGCAGTACAGTCCCGATGAACTTCAGCAGCTTACCTACTGGTCCGCTCTTTTTCACTTCATCCTCAGGTCTTGAGTGCTTTGCATATCCGTCACTCATATCTTGGTTCTCCTTTTATTCAGAAGTCATTATCATATATCTCCCGAATGCACATTCGCCCCCTGTAAAGGCATTCTCATACATAATGATTATATTTCACAGAGCGTAGCTGTTGCAAGGCTTGCAGGCAATGAAAAACACCGGCAGCTGTCATGTCAGACAGCCGCCGGTGCAGCCTTTCAGATTAAGTGATCAGGTCTCTTCAGTCTAGAATTTTCCTGCAGTAGCAGCCTCTTCTACAGAAACAGCTACGGAAACAGTCATTCCTACCATCGGGTTGTTTCCTGCTCCGATGAGACCCATCATCTCTACGTGTGCAGGTACAGATGAAGAACCTGCGAACTGTGCATCAGAGTGCATACGTCCCATGGTATCTGTCATACCGTATGATGCAGGACCTGCTGCCATGTTGTCAGGATGCAGAGTACGGCCTGTGCCGCCGCCGGAAGCTACTGAGAAGTACTTCTTGCCTGCCTCGAGACGTTCCTTCTTGTATGTTCCTGCTACAGGATGCTGGAATCTTGTAGGGTTTGTTGAGTTACCGGTGATGGAAACGTCAACATTCTCATGCCAGAGGATAGCAACGCCTTCCTGTACATCGTTGGCGCCGTAGCAGTTTACCTTTGCTCTCGGGCTCTCAGGGTCCTTGGA
>CAMIWY010000116.1 GCA_946402595.1 uncultured Clostridia bacterium | reverse complement strand
ACGGATTGGCCCTGTACCGGTCTACTATCTCAGTATCCTTGGTGAGCCAGTCTGAAACGGTCCTCGGATTGTCTATCTTCTTGAGATAAGCTCCGAATGCCATCTTGTCTATCGTCTCGGCCGTCTTTCCCACCTTGTCAGTACCCAGGAGCTTGGCCAGAGTCTTGGCTATTCCGGATACTGCGTTAGGTGTCCAGCCTGTTCCCATGACGACCACGCCGCTGAGACCTCTGGCATATTCCGCATCCTTCTCAGTTATGTACTGGCGGACGAGGAACGATCCCATGCTGTGACCGAGCATCAGATACTTCTTGTCAGGGAACTCTTCCTGCATCATCTGCCTGAGATGATGTATGTCTGCGATGACCCATTCATTGCCCTTCTCGCCGAAGTAGCCATGGTACTTGTCGGATATGACGGATTCTCCGTGTCCGAGATGATCCTCGCCCGTTACAAGGAATCCGTGGTCTGCAAGATATGTGGCAAATTCATCATATCTGTCGATGAATTCTATCATTCCGTGGATGATCTGGACGATTGCGACAGGTGCCCCTTCCGGCTCCCATCTGATCGCGTGTATTCTGGTCCTTCCGTCAGCAGAAGGATAATAGAAATCTTTCTTAGTCATGTGAACCACCCCGGCATATTGCGCTGCTGTCACTGTTATCATTTCCGGAATTTATTATAGCACATACGATATCCATTATCACATACAAAAGGGCTGCCGCAGTCCTCAGCGAAAATGACTGCATTTCCGCCCTTCTCAGGGTGGCATTTCCGCTTTTCCCGTGATAGAATTGGCAACTGCGTGGTAAAAGAGAGAGGGTAAATTTTCATGCAGAAACGCATCAAATCATTTGTAAAAAACGAGATCGTCCTCGTCATATCTGCACTGCTCGCAGCCGTCTCCATGGCTGCCGTGCCGCCGGACCGTCAGTATGCAGGTTACATACACTGGTCTACCCTGAGTACTCTTATGTGTCTCATGCTGGTCATGACAGGGCTCAGGGAGCTTGGCATATTCAGATATTTCGGCAGGCAGCTTCTGAAGAAACGCAGTCACGCCAGAAGTGTCGTGCTCGTGCTTGTCAGCCTGTGCTTTCTTTTCTCGCCTTTCATCACAAATGACGTAGCACTGATAACATTCGTTCCGTTCACCATATTCGTGCTTGAATATGCAGGGCTGCGCAAGTACATGATACCGGTCCTTTCCCTTCAGACGATCGCCGCCCACATGGGCAGCATGATATCACCTGTGGGCAACCCTCACAACATCTATCTCTTCGGCCTCATGAATGAGCACAGCGGTACAGGGGCCGTGGAGTTTATTTTCATGATGCTGCCGTATTTTGTGCTGGCAGGCATACTTCTGGTGATTTTCACCTTCCTGTTCACCATTGAGAACGAATCTATTATCCAGAGACCTTACAGCAAAGAAATAAAGTTCAGCGGAAAAGACACTTCGCTTATCATGATGTATGCAGCGCTTTTCGTAGTCAGTCTTCTTCCGGTTTTCGGTCTTTTCAGGTATTACTACGCCCTCGCCGCTGTTCTTGCAGCCATCCTTATATTCGACCGCAAAACAGTAAAGCAGACTGATTACAGCCTGCTCTTTACGTTCATGTTTCTGTTTGTTCTGGTCGGGAATCTCGGGCGCATACAGGCGCTCGATGATGCCCTGACATCGATCGTTTCCGGGAATGAACTGATGGTATCCGTTGCTGCCAGTCAGGTCATAAGCAATGCTCCGGCATCGATACTTTTGTCCGGTTTCACTGATAAATACTTCCTGCTGGCGCTTGGCACCGATCTGGGCGGCCTCGGAACTCTCATCGCTTCCATGGCCAACCTCATATCTTTTAAGAAGTACACCGAAGTGAAAAACTCAAGTCCTATGAGGTACATCATGGGATTTACTCTTATAAATCTCATCTTCCTCTTACCGATGCTGATCGCGGCGGGCCTTCTGACATCCTAGCTTTCCTTCATCGAAAGGCTTCACACGGCCCCGCCGTCCTTCTTTGCCGGCCTCGCACCATGATACTGATAGAACTGCGTCTCTATCATGCCGTTGTACAGCTTGCGCCTCCTGTCAGCCTTCCTCCCGGTGATTTTCTCTATCTCCTTCTCGAGAGCCTTGTCAGAAGTTATCAGGAAAAACGACCAGTTCGGATAATCCTTCATAAGTCTGCCAAAATGTTCATAGATCTTCTGATTGGCCTTGCTGTCTCCGATCCTGACTCCATACGGAAGATTCGAGATAACGACACCGTGATCATCCGCAGAGGCACCCTTCGGGATACCTGCACCGGGCTCCCACTTAGTCATGTCCATGCAGACAATGTCCATATCGTCCGCCAGACCTGCCTCTTCCGCATTCTCCTTAGCCGCTTTAACTGCGCGTCTGTCTATATCCATGCCGGTGATGCTGAGTTCGGAGTCGAAATCCGCCGCTTCGTAGGCTTTTTTCTTCTCATCCTTCCAGATATCCTTTGATACGATATCCCATTCCTCAGAGGCAAAATTCCGGCTTAGGCCGGGTGCTATATTGCGTGCTATCATCGCAGCCTCGAGAAGTATTGTTCCCGATCCACAGCATGTGTCGACGAGGATCCTGTCCTTGTTGTAGAAACTGAGCTGCACCAGTGCTGCTGCGAGGGTTTCCTTCATCGGGGCCGCTACATCCTGCACCCTGTATCCTCTCTTGTGAAGACCGTCACCGCTCGTATCCAGCATCATGAGGAACCTGTCCTTGTTCGCTGCAAATCTTATCCTGTATACGGCACCCGTCTCAGGAAGTCTCTCCATACAGTAGAATTCGCCCAGCCTTGCAGCAACAGCCTTGTTGACTATGCTCTGGCATGCAGGCACGCTATGTAAAGCAGACTTTACACTCGTCCCCACCACAGGGAACCTTCCGTCAGAAGGTATGATGTCCTCCCACGGAAGAGCCTTGGTCTGCTGGAACAGCTCCTCAAAATTCTCTGCTGTGAATTCGCCCATGCGGACATACACCCTGTCAGCCGATCTCAGCCACAGGTTGGACCTTGCTATGGCTCTCTCATCACCGAGATATGTGACGCGGCCGTCCTCGGTCTTTATTATTTTGTAACCCAGGGCCTCTATCTCGCGGCGCACCACCGCTTCAAGGCCGAAAGTCGCAGTCGCGACAAGTTCCAGTTTCATATCTCTATATCCACATCAAAAGACGACTTATACGGAATGACTATGCCGTGATCACCTTCAGCCCTTGCCTTGCGTGTCTTTCTCATGTCTATTACACGCTGATTCTCTGACCCGCAGTATATGAGCGTCAGATTGCGCAGCTTTTCATCGTACCTGCCGTCAACGAGTATGTCGATCATCCCGAGCAGCTCATCTGTATCAGGGTCATGTCTTGCCTGAAGTTCGTCGAGCGTATATCCTGTGTAGCTCATGAGCGTCAGCCCTGCCGCCTTGCACTTTTTTGCCAGTTCTATCAGTGCCGGAACCTGTTCAAACGGCTCACCTCCCGAGAATGTAACGCCTCTCAGGTAAGGATTCTCCATGATCTCGGCAAATACCTCTCCTGTCGTCATGTCAAATCCCGCTTTAGGATCCCATGACTCAGGATTGTGGCAGCCATGGCAGTGATGCGGGCACCCCTGTACGAACAGTACGTATCTGAAGCCCGGGCCGTCTACTATGGACTCAGGCTCTATACCGCATACTCTCAGGGTCATCCCGTCTTTCTTTTTTTCATTTTCTTCAGGTCTGCTGTTATCTTCCATCTCTGTTAAGTGCTCCTGCTGATCCCGCGTTTCCCGGTCCGGAAAATGACCGCCCCGGCATCTGCTTCTAAAAAAAGTGCGGGCAGGAACTGCCCTGCCCACACCGGTAAACATTCTTCGGTCTATTATCTCAGGCCGTGCTTAACTCTGTCTTCTACTTCAGCTCTCTTGCCGTTATTGAATCTGTCGAGTGTTCCTACGAGATATCCTGTGATTCTTCTGATTCTCTCGAATCCTACGCCTTCGCCTACCTGTCCGTTTACGTTCTTAACGACCTTATTGTTCATCTCTCCACCTCCGTTTGATTCCACCCCATTATTATAACCTTTTGCCTGATCTATATGAAGTGCATTCTGTGTATGTTGTTGTATTTTTTGCTGAGCGGTACTGTATCTTGTGCCGGCTGCCCGTTAGTGGATGCAGTCGCAAGGTACAGGAACGCTAGGGAATTTCATTCTGAGCTCGTTGAGTCTCTCGATGGTTACAGGCTCACCTTCTCTTCTGCCGCATCTCGGGCATACATCATCGATAACACCTGTGTATCCGCATACAGGGTCTCTGTCAACAGGGTGGTTGACTGAGCCGTATCCGATGCCGACCTTCTGCATGTGTCTGATAACAGCCTCGAAAGCTTCAGGGTTCTTGGCTGTATCGCCGTCGAGCTCTACGTAGCTGATGTGGCCTGCATTGGTCAGCTCGTGGTAAGGAGCCTCGATGTCGAGCTTCTCAAACGCACCGATCGGATAGTATACAGGAACATGGAATGAGTTAGTGTAGTAAGCTCTGTCTGTAACGCCCTCGATCTTGCCGTACTTCTCTCTGTCGATCTTGACGAATCTTCCCGACAGTCCCTCAGCCGGTGTAGCCAGGAGTGTGAAGTTGAGGCCTGTCTCAACGCTCTTCTTATCGCAGAACTCTCTCATGTGCTTGATGATCTCGAAAGCTTTCTTTCTTGATTCCTCACTCTCGCCGTGATGCTTGCCGGTAAGAGCCTTCATTGTCTCAGCGAGTCCGATGAATCCGATCGAAAGTGTTCCGTGCTTGAGGACCTCCTCTACGCTGTCATCAGGTCCGAGGTTGTCTGAATCGATCCAGATGCCCTGTCCCATCAGGAACGGATAGTTGCGGCCCTTCTTGCTGCACTGGATCCTGAATCTGTGCAGGAGCTGTCTCGATACCAGGTCAAGCATGTTGTCGAGCTTCTTGTAGAAAACGTCAAAGTCTCTGTTCGATTCGATTCCGAGTCTAGGCAGGTTGATCGATGTGAACGAGAGGTTTCCTCTTCCGCATACTACAGCCTTAGTAGGATCGTAGTTGTTTGCCATTACTCTTGTGCGGCATCCCATATACGCTACTTCTGTATTGTAGTCGCCTTCTCTGTAGAACTTCTTGTTGAACGGTGCATCAAGGAAGCTGAAGTTAGGGAACAGCCTCTTGGCACTGCATCTTATTGCCAGCTTGAAGAGATCATAGTTAGGATCTCCCTCGTTGAAGTTGATGCCTTCCTTGACCTTGAAGATCGATACAGGGAAGATAGGTGTCTCGCCGTTTCCGAGGCCGGCCTCGGTTGCAAGCAGGAAGTTCTTGATGACCATACGTCCTTCAGGGGATGTATCTGTT
>CAMIWY010000115.1 GCA_946402595.1 uncultured Clostridia bacterium | reverse complement strand
AACTTATTCCGGCACTGTTTTCACAAATAATGCCGCGCTTTGATGCGCTTATTATCCATATGGATGGAGATGTGTCGCGAAAAGAAAAAGAGGTGCATTGTAAATGTGGCAGCACGGAATGTGATCATAAGGATAAGACTTCTCCACTCGACTGTATACATGTCAGAAATGACCGCTGTCCGGTTCAGTTGCCTTGCAGTGATCATGAAGACTCACCTGAGCGTTACAGAGCTCATCTCACGTCGGTAATCAGGCAACTCGTTCGTTCAGATGACGAAAATGAGCAGCTGATTATTACGATTCCCTGTGATAGTACTGATGCATGGATCGTGGCGGCGTTTGATGGTTTGAAGGATTCTAACGATGCAGAAATGATCATCGACCCATGGAGCAATATCACTTCGCTGAAAAAAGAATATCATGGCATAAGAGTCCCTGGACACAAAAAGAGCGCATCAGTATACCGGAGGTTCATGCCTCAATTGTCTGATAATTGGGATACAGTTGCTGAGAAATGCAAATCAGCCAGGGTTTTTACAGATTCAATTCAATTGCTTCATGACAGAACGGATTGAGGAAGATAACCAACAATGCTCGTCTAAATCACATAAATAATACGAGATTTAGACTACTATTATAATTGGGAATAATCATGTATAGGGTAATCATAGTAGAAGACGATAACGGAATAGCTGAAGGAATATGCAATTGTCTTGCTGGCTGGGGGATGGAAGCCCGTAAGATAACTGACTTCCGCCGTGTCACGGAAGAAATCGAGGAATACAAGCCCCATCTGGTCATTATGGACATCACTCTCCCATACATGGGTGGCTATCACTGGTGTCAGGAGATACGAAAGACAAGCTCGGTGCCAATCATATTCATTTCGTCTGCAACAGACAACATGAATATCATCATGGCCATGAACATGGGCGCTGATGACTATATCCCAAAGCCTTTTGACCAAAGCGTTCTGATCGCTAAGGTACAGGCGCTTCTTCGCAGGGCATACGATTTCAACCGGAATACTTTCACTCTGCAGGCGGCAGGCGCTGTGCTCAATACTGAGGATAATACGCTGCTGTACAACGGCAACAAGATAGTTCTGTCAAGAAATGAGTACATGATCTTTCTTACGCTGATGCAGAACAAGAACAAGGTCGTAAGCAGAGAAAAGCTTATGGAGGCACTCTGGGAAACAGACAGCTTTGTTGATGAAAACACGCTGACAGTTAATGTGGGCAGGCTCCGCAGAACTCTTGAAGAAGGCGGTCTCAAAGATCTTATCAAAACAAGGTTCGGCGTAGGGTATATCCTGGAGGCCGAATAATGGGGCTGCTTAAGAGCTATCTCAGATCGCGCGCGAAAGCGATAGTAGTATACATACTAATAGCCGGAGCATTCGCGGCTGCATATCTGCTGTTCGATATGCCTGTCATAGTAGTTACATACCCGCTGATCCTGAGTATTATGATCGGCGTAGCCGCATTAGCGATCGACTATATTGCTTATCGAAGGCGGCACATAATGCTTACCCACGAAGAAATGCCTGCTCCGGCCGATCGGCTGGAGGAGGACTATCAGCAGATCATCACTAAACTTCAGGACGAGGCGAAGCAGTCAGCAGTTCACGCGGCAGAAGAGTATAACGATATGATCGACTACTATACTGTCTGGGCACATCAGATCAAAACTCCGATTGCAGCCATGCGGCTCAGCCTCCAGTCAGAGGATACAGAGACGGCAAGAAAACTCACTTCAGATCTGAACCGGATCGAAGAATATGTCGAAATGGTGCTGACGTTCCTGCGACTGGATTCGGACAGCACGGACTACCTTATAAAGGAATATGATCTTGACAGTATCATCCGCACGGCTGTCCGGAAGTTTTCAAGGGAATTCATTCTGAAGAGACTGACGCTGGATTATCAGCCAGTGAATTATACTGTGCTCACCGATGGAAAATGGCTGACATTCGTTATAGAGCAGATTATTTCAAATGCGGTCAAGTACACTTCAGAAGGCGGCGTGCATATCTATATGGATGAGCCGGGAATTCTCCATATCAGTGATACCGGTATAGGTATAAGTGCTGAAGACCTTCCTCGCATATTTGAAAACGGCTACACCGGCTTCAACGGTCGCGAGGATAAACGGGCAAGCGGGATCGGGCTTTATCTCTGCAAAAGGATAACGGACAATCTCGGGCATACGATAAGCGCTGAGTCGCAGCCGGGCAGGGGCACGACGATAATACTTGATTTCAGAACCACAAGACTCGTGACAGAAGATTGATCATAAATGTGACATATATGTAAGAAATATGTAAGCAGATCCGATGGAACGGCTCTGCTTATATTATTATCATCAGACTGTAATCAGGCAACAAGGAGGTTACAGTAATGAGTTTACTTGAAGCAAGAGGAATAAAAAAAACATACAGGACTCGTTTCGGCGGAGCATCCGTTGAAGCGCTGAAGAACGTCAATTTCACAGTTGAAAAGGGCGAATATGTCGCTATCATGGGAGAATCCGGCAGCGGCAAGACCACCCTGCTGAACATAATCGCGGCTCTGGACAAGCCGACAGAAGGAACGGTCATACTTGACGGCATGAAGCTGAGCGCAGTCAGGGACTCGGATCTTGCAAAATTCCGCAGAGACAATCTGGGGTATGTGTTTCAGGACTTCAATCTGCTGGATACATTCTCTCTCGAAGACAATATCTATCTTCCACTGGTTCTGGCCGGAATGAAGCCGGAAGATATGAAGAAGAGGCTGGATGACCTTGCATCACCGCTTGGTATCGAAACCCTTCTCAAGAAATATCCTTACGAGGTATCCGGCGGTCAGAAACAGAGAGCGGCGGTTGCGAGAGCACTGATCACAGATCCGAGAATAGTTCTGGCGGATGAGCCTACGGGCGCACTTGATTCAAAGTCATCAGACGAGCTGCTTGATCTTTTCGCTAAGGTGAATCAGATGGGACATACCATCCTGATGGTAACTCATTCCACAAAGGCTGCGAGCAGGGCTTCCAGGGTTATGTTTATACGCGATGGAGTAGTGTTCCACCAGATATATAAAGGCGATGCCACTGATCAGCAGATGTATCAGAAGATTAGCAATACACTGACGCTTCTCGCACAGGGAGGTGACAGATAATGAAGCTGGGATTCTATCCAAAGATGGCTGCGAACGGCATGCGTAAGAACGGCAGGCTGTATGCACCGTATCTGGTGACATGCATCATGATGGTAGCTGTGTATTACATCCTTCACTTCCTCGGGTATTCAGGGATCATGGACGGCATGCCGGGCGGGCACACTGCTACCGATATGATGCAGATGGGCACATATATAATGACGCTGTTCGGGCTTCTGTTTCTCTTTTATACACAGGCAACGCTGATCAAAGGCAGAAAGAAGGAGTTCGGTCTTTACAGCATTTTGGGGATGAACAGATTCAACCTGGGAAGGATACTGTTCTTCGAAACGCTGTTTACATGGGCAGTCGCGATATTCGGCGGACTCATTGCCGGCATAGGGATTTCCAAGCTGGCAGAGCTCGGATTTACAAAGCTGATAGAAGTACCTGTAAGATATGCTTTCTCTGTTCCGTTCACCTCTGTCATCATGACAGTTGTAACATACAGCGCGATTTTTTTGCTGATCTATCTCAATTCGCTGAGACAAGTCAGTTTTGCAAGTCCAATAGAGCTGGTGACTGCAGATAAAGCAGGCGAGAAGCCGCCGAAGTCAAACTGGCTCACAGGCGTCCTCGGCCTTGCATCTCTTGGGTCGGGATACTATATCGCGCTTAAGATACAGCAACCTATGTCAGCACTCATGTGGTTCTTTGTCGCCGTGATACTGATAATGATAGGTACCTATCTTCTTCTGATCGCAGGCTCTGTCATCCTTTGCAGGATGCTTCAGAAGAATAGGAACTACTATTACCAGACAAATCATTTTGTATCGGTGTCTTCGATGGCATATCGCATGAAGAGAAACGGCGCGGGACTTGCGTCGATCTGCATCCTTCTGACGATGATCCTTGTAATGATGTCCTCGACTTCAGCGCTTTACACAGGTGCAGAGCAGTGCCTCAATGTGCGCTATCCTAACGAGATAGGTGCCTTTGCGTGCAAGTACGGTTATGATGAAAGCCTTGAGGATCTGGGTGAGAAGCTGGATGCTGACCTTAAGGCCGCTGCTGAGGAACACGGTGCGGAGATAATGAACAACAAAACATATTACGAGTGGTCGATCAGCGGTTACTTCGATGACAGCAAGCTGGATGTCACACTCAACTCAAAGTCAGATCTTGCTTTCATCAATTATGACAAAGTAGCGCAGATACTGTTCATTGATGTGGATGTCTATAACAGAGTATTTGGCTATAACGAGACAGTGGCTCAGGGTGAAGCATTGGTCGGAACCGCAAAGGACATAGAGATCGGCGATGTGATAACTATCGGGGATGTTCCGTTCAAAGTCACAAAGCGTATCGATGACAGGATAGAAGAGATAGATCCGGCTGCAGTGGTCTCGGCATCTCCGGGCATCTTTGTGATCGTGAAGGATGCTGGTGAGGTCGCGAAGAACTACACAAAATATGCAGATTACGACGGCGAGCCTATGCTGGCGTGGTTCTGGGACTGCCGTTTTGATACCGGCCTTGACGCCGACGAGCAGGTGGCTCTGGCAGCCACACTGGATAATTTGATCAAAGAGGAACTGAAGCCGCTTGACTTTGACAACTGCTACTGCGAGAGCCATGAAGCAGAACGAGGCGACTTCGTCAGCACCTTCGGAGGACTGTTTTTCCTCGGCATTCTGCTCAGCATCATCTTCCTGATGTCCTGCGTGATAATCATGTATTACAAACAGGTCTCGGAAGGTTTCGAGGATCAGTCCAGATTCGACATAATGCAGAAGGTCGGCATGACGAAGGATGAAATAAGAAAAAGCATCAATTCACAGATGCTGACGGTATTCCTTATCCCAATAATCTTAGCCTGCATACACTTGGTGGTGGTACTGCCTATAGTAAACAAGCTGCTCATGCTGTTCGGACTGTTTGACATACCGCGCCTGATCATTACCTCCAGTGTATGCGTACTGATCTGCGGTATAGTATATGCGGTCATATACAGAGTTACATCTAATGCATACTACCGAATCGTTTCGTAAAAAAGGTATTGACTAACGAACGAACGGTAGGTAGAATGGTGATGTCCAATATATATTTTACTGCCGGAGGAATGCTATGGATAAGGGCAATACAAGAGATGAGATACTGAATGTCGCGCTGGATCTGTTTTCAGTTAATGGTTATGAAGCTACGAGCATTTCGCAGATCGCAGATGCGGTAGGGATTCGTAAAGCATCTCTATACAGCCATTTT
>CAMIWY010000114.1 GCA_946402595.1 uncultured Clostridia bacterium | reverse complement strand
GAAGAAGTACGGCATGACAGCAGATGACATCGTAAAGGCAGCAGAAGGACTTGTGAAATAGGACTTGTCTGCTGACGAAACTGACACCCTGAACAACAGAATTTTGCATCGGACAGCCCGGAAATACTGTGAAAAACGGCGATTCCGGGCTGTTTTTTTAATGAAGTCTGAATGTTCATTAAGTTTATGGGATTTGACAGTTAGGGTTGTGTATAATGTTGAATGTCAAGCCGACTTTACAATTTCCGGAATGGGCCGGAGCAAAGACGGCAGAATAGAGAGCTTTCAGAAAATGATAGAATTCAAAAATGTAACCAAGAAATACGGCGAGAATGTCGGACTCATAGACGCTTCTGTCCATATCAACAGGGGCGATTTTGTCTTTCTTGTAGGTCCGAGCGGAGCCGGCAAAACTACTTTCATAAGGCTCATACTCAAGGAGATAGAGCCAGACAAGGGCAAGATCCTTCTTGCCGGCAAGGACATCACACACATCGGAAGAAGAGAAGTGCCGGCCATCAGACAGAAGATAGGCATGGTATTCCAGGACTTCAGGCTTCTTGAGAAGAAGACGGTATATGAGAATGTCGCTTTCGCTATGGAAGTTCTGCACAAGAGCAAGAGAGAGATAAGGGAGAGAGTCCCATATGTTCTTGACCTTGTGGATATCAAGGATAAGGCAAAGCGTTATCCGGCTGAACTGTCTGCAGGTGAGCAGCAGAGAGTCGGCATCGCAAGAGCTCTGGTCAACAAGCCGAGAGTACTGATCTGCGATGAGCCTACAGGAAACCTCGACCCGATCACTGCGATGGAGATCATGGAGCTCCTCGATCAGATCAATATAAGAGGCACTACAGTCCTGATGGTAACCCACGCCAAGGATATAGTAGATAAAATGAACAAGAGAGTAGTCGCCATTGAGCACGGACGCATCGTTCGTGATGAAGAGGGCAGCTACGGATACAGAAAACAGCAGACTCAGGAGCAGGAGACATTCTTTGTTCCGAGAAGTGCAGATCCTAAGGAAGCGCTTGAGGCTGAGAGACGCCAGACGGTGTACCTTGATGAGGATGCTGCAGAAACACTCCTGAGGCAGACACAGACACTCGCATCGGCGGATCCTGCTGTAGATGATATGCTCAGTGCATATCTTGACGGAGGGGAGGACGTATATGAGTAGAGTAGGTTACAATCTCAAACAGTCCTTCTCGCAGATGAACAGAAACAAGGGTATGTATTTTACATCGACAATGGCCATCACAGCCATGATGCTGATACTCGGACTGTTCTTCGTTGCATTCGTAAACATCAATCTCTTCGCAGCATCGATAGAGAAAGATTACAACGTCATCCAGATATATCTCGCAGAGGGAAGCAATCAGGAGACCGTACAGGCTGTAGGTGCCCAGCTCGAGGCAATGGACGGAGTTGATCATATTACATATGTCACCAAGGATGAAGCACTCGGCACACTCAAGACAAGATGGGGAGACAATGGATACCTCCTGGAGAACCTGCCGGAGAATCCTCTTCCGGATTCGTATTCTGTATATGTAACGGACAAGGATGCTGCCAATTCTGTAGCGGCAGCGGCGGCCAAAATAACCGGTGTCGATGATGTTGTATATTATCAGGATACGATAGAGAAGCTCGCTCAGGTGTCGAGATTCGTAGAACTCGGGTCGATCATAACGATGGCTTTCCTGATCATCGTATCGATCATAATCGTAGCGAACACGATCAAGCTGACTGTATTCAACAGAGAGAAAGAAATCAGCATCATGAAGTACCTGGGTGCTACGGACTGGTTCGTAAGAGCACCGTTCATCTGGGGCGGTATCTTCGTGGGGCTTTTCTCCGCGATGATAGCGACAGGACTGACACATGTAATATACCAGAAAGTGGTGAACATGGTGGGCACGGATGTTACAAGGATACTTTCAGTAAATCTGGTGCCGTCAGAATACCTTACTACTAATCTTCTGATCATATTCATGTGCCTTGGCGTAAGCATCGGTACATGCGGAAGTATCATCTCGATCAGGAGATTCCTCGACAGATAGCAGCAGCGTAAAAGGGGCAGAGATATCACACGGTCAGAACCGTAAAATGTATGAAAAAACTATTCGGAAAAAGAAAGACAAGAGTAATACTGGCTATCATGCTGGCGCTCACGCTTTGCGCAGGGTCGTGGTACGGATCGTATAATGAAGCACTTCTGAATTCATATGCGACCAGTCAGGAAGACAAGGATGCAGCTCAGAGGGAAGCTGATAAAGCCAAGGAAGCAGCTGACGCCAAGAAGGAAGAAGCCAAGGCTGCTGCAAAGAAAGCTGCTGAAGCGACTCAGAATTTTGAGGAAGCTGAAGCAAGGCTGAATGCACTCGCCGGACAGGTGGAGCAGACCAAGGCTGACATCGCGGCTACTGAGGCTGAGATAGAAACTACCAGAGCGAAGATGGAGAAGAAGGAGAAGGAGATAGAGGATCAGAACAATGCCCTCAATAACCGTCTCACTGCCATGTACAAGACCGGTACGGTCGGATTTGTCGATGTAGTTCTCAGTTCAGAAAGTGTTGAAGACCTGCTGTCCAATGTGGGCATGGTACACAAGATCCTTGAGAGCGACCAGGAGCTACTCAAAAAGCTTCAGAAAGACTATGCAGAACTCAAGGAGATGAAGAAGCATCTCGAAGAGCAGCAGGCTGCTCTTGAGCAGAAGCAGATAGATCTCGAAGCAGCTCAGGTCGAGACCGAAGAGCTGAAGAAGAAATATCAGGCTGAAGCTGACAAGTACAAAGCCATGGAAGATCAGCTCGAGGCAGAAGGTCAGCAGCTCGCAGCTGAGGCTGCAGCCAAGCAGGCAGCGGCAGAAGCCATGATAGTTGAGAACGGCGGAAATGTTTCTGTAGCTACAGGAGACTTTGCATGGCCGACCAACAGCAACTGGCAGATCACATCCAACTATGGATGGAGAATCTGTCCGTTCCACGGAAGGGAATTCCACAACGGCGTCGATATCGTGCTCACAAGCGGTACCAAAGGCTCGCCTGTATATGCCATATCAGATGGAATCATTACCAGGGCCTCCTGGTACGGCGGATACGGCAACTGCATCCAGCTTGCTTCGGGCGGAGGATACAGCTCGCTTTACGGACACCTCAGCGGTTACAACTGCAGCCAGGGCCAGTACGTTACAAAGGGTCAGGTGATCGGATATATCGGAAGCACCGGCAACTCAACTGGACCGCATCTACACTTTACCGTATTTCTGAACGGATCGGCAGTCAACCCGATGAGCCTGTACTGATGACAGATGGGAGCTGCAGTAACAGCGGCTCCGGATATGAATAATAAAGCAATATATGCCCCGGTGTGATGGCGCCGGGGTTTTGCATTGAAATAATATCGTGTATAATTAATAACTGTGGATCTTTTGGCAGATGCGTGCCGGGGTCCGCCACAACTAATAAATCAGGGGTACATGAAATGCATGAATCCGTTCACATACCGGAGATAATACTTAAGATAATAAGGGCCAGAGGCATAGATGAGGACATGACTGAGGAGTTCTTTTCTCCGCGTCCGCAGCTTGCTTATGATCCTTTTCTGCTGTCTGAAATGAAGACCGGAGTGGATCTTCTTCTCGACGCTGTCGACAGCGGAAAGCGCATCGTTATCTACGGGGATTATGATGTTGACGGTATAACTTCGACTTCGCTTCTGATGAAGGTCATCGGTACCCTTACAGACAATGTGACATACTATATCCCTTCGAGACTTGACGAAGGATACGGACTTCACAGGGAATCCATAGACAGGATACACGAAGACGGCGGAGAGTTCATAGTCACTGTTGACTGCGGTTCTGTATCGAGAGATGAGACGGCCTATGCACATTCACTTGGCATAGGAACTCTGGTCACTGATCACCACAACGTATCTGATGTGCGTGCTGAGGGAACTGTTATCAATCCAAAGCTCTCGGAAGACACTTATCCTTTCAAGGGACTTGCAGGAGTAGGCGTCGCATATAAGCTGGCGCTTGCAGTTGCGAGAACAAGAGAAGTTCCTAAGGCAGTCATGGCGGAGGTTCTCGAGCTTGCAGCCATCGGAACCATTGCGGATATAATGCCGATGGTGGATGAGAACAGGACCATAGTAAAGTGCGGCCTCCGGTCGATCCATCTCGGATGCAGAAACAGAGGTCTGAGACATCTTATAGACCAGTCCGGGCTTGACAGGACACTGAGGGCAAGCGACATATCATTCGGCATCGCGCCTAAGATCAACGCATCGGGGAGGCTCGGTGATGCTTCAGTCGGAGTAAGACTGTTCCTGGCGGAGACGGATGCGGAGGCAGATGAATGCTGCCGCATGCTCATAAATGCCAATCAGGAGAGACGCCGCCTTCAGGATGATGCATTTGAAAAGGGACTCGGGATGATTGATGACGAGCTTGCCAAGGGTGACTTCGTAACAGTCGAAATCAATGACTCGCATGAGGGCGTACTGGGTATCGTTGCAGGCAAGCTGAGAGAGAAGATAAACAGACCAGTCGTTGTCATATCGAGAAACAACGACATGTATAAGGGTACAGGCCGCTCGATCAAGACCGTTGACCTGTTCAGCATGCTGGATAAGTACCGCGAGAGCTTTATAAGTTTTGGCGGACACAGTGCAGCCTGCGGGTTTACGATCGCAGCCGACAAGGCCGAGTCTCTAAGGAAAGGTCTCAACCGGGACATCGCCGATCTCCTGCAGGAAGACAGCAGTCTCTTTGACATGGATTATGATTATGACGCTGAGATAGAGACCGGTGATATAGACCTTGACCTTGCTGAGGCGGTAACATGGCTCGAGCCGTGTGGCAGGGACAATGAGCTGCCGGTATTCGCTGTAAGAAATGCGGAAATAAAGAGCTGGAGGTATCTCAAGGGTGAGAACCGGATGGCCCGATTCAGCATAGCAACTGAAGGTGAAAAAAGTGTGGAATGCCTTCTGTTCCACGATGCCGCCGAGGCATATGAATCGATTGCCTCACAGGCCGGGAAGCAGGGCGGTCATGACGGAACGTGCAGAGCAGATGTGCTCGGCACGGTAGAGATCAACCGCTGGAGAGATGAGACTCATGTCCAGATGATAGCAAAATACGTGCTCCCTGCAGGGACGCTGCAATAGGAATATAAAGCAGAATAATGGAAGAGAAAAACACAGAATTAATTGAAACAGAAAAGCAAGAAACGGGACTGACTGATGACGCCTCTGATAAAACAGGGGGAAGAGAGAAGACCGGTAAAAAAAGCTGGGTGAAAATCGTAGCAGCTTTTGCTGCCGGCTTTGCTGCATGCCTTGCGGTGTTTGCAATTGCACTGTATCCGGCGAAGCTCGGCAAGATCATTTCGCAGGCTGACTATGACTACTATGAGAAACTGAACGACAGGTACGGAAAATATAACGCCATCATGGAA
>CAMIWY010000113.1 GCA_946402595.1 uncultured Clostridia bacterium | reverse complement strand
ATCGGTGTCTCGCCGTTTCCGAGGCCTGCCTCAGTTGCAAGCAGGAAGTTCTTGATGACCATACGTCCTTCAGGGGATGTATCTGTTCCGAAGTTGACTGAACTGAACGGAACCTGAGCGCCCGCTCTTGAGTTCATTGTGTTGAGGTTGTGGATAAGAGCCTCCATTGCCTGGTAGGTCATCTTGTCTGTCCTTGCCCATGCAGCCTCGCCTGCCTGCTCATTGCAGTGGATCAGGACATCCTTGTCAATGCCGAACTTGTTGTCAGCCTGGTCATACCACTTTCCGAGTTTGTCTCCGTATGTCCTTGTGTTGCTGATAGTCGGAGCCGGTGCCTCTGCCTTGATCTTCTCGCAGATGCCCTTTGCGCTTGCGTAAGGAACGTCGAGCTTTGCAGCGATGATCTCTGTCAGTGCGGAGAAGTACTCCTTGATGTATGTTCTTGCAACGCCCGGAGCCATCGAATAGTCAAAGTTAGGAACTGACTGTCCGCCGTGCATCTCGTTCTGGTTGGCCT
The DNA here is from genome assembly GCA_946402595.1 of uncultured Clostridia bacterium. Classification (GTDB taxonomy): domain Bacteria; phylum Bacillota; class Clostridia; order Peptostreptococcales; family Anaerovoracaceae; genus Crickella. The sequence continues at coordinate 5,060 of CAMIWY010000113.1, read as the reverse complement.
GGATGGCGATGCATGCGAGTGAAGCGTAGCTCATGATCGACTGAGGCTCTCTCAGGTATCCGTGGCCTGTGCAGAAGCCGTCCTTGAACAGCTTGATAAGGTCGATCTGGCAGCATGTCTCGGTGAGCATGTAGAAATCCTTGTCGTGGATGTGGATGTCACCGTTGATGTGTGCTTTTGCTATATCTTTAGGAAGAACATAATTATCTACGAAATATTTTGCGCCTTCGGAACCGTACTTGAGCATGGTTCCCATCGAAGTATCACCGTCGATGTTGGCGTTCTCTCTCTTGATGTCTGCGTCTTTCGAATATGAATATGTGAGTTCGTTGTAGATGTTCATCAGATCGGACTCAGCCTCTCTGATCTTGGCATGCTCAGCGCGGTAGAGAATGTAAGCCTTTGCGGTCTTCTCATAGTCATACTTTATGAGCATCTGCTCTACGATATCCTGTACCTGCTCAACTGTGCAGGTCTCTCCTTCCAGTTGTTCAACAACTTTCTTGGTCAGATATGTAAAATCGATGCTTGTCATCTTCTCGCCGTCAACAGCCTTGTTGGCTGCATATATGGCGTTGAAGATCTTGGACTCGTCGAATTTTACTTCTTTCCCGTCACGTTTGATGATAGTGTTCATAATCTGTTCTTCCTTCTCTTCTTCGTTCTTTTTTCGTTCTTTGTTTCTTTCTATACGAAACGTTGTATTTTCGTCTGGTTCTTTTGTCCGGAGTCACAAAAGACGTACATCAAGCGTCTGCATTTCGCTCCGAACACTACATATTGTAGTCGTGACCTCAAAATGTGTCAATATGTGGTAACGCTTTTTTGAAGTATTCATTTTTGAACACAGCGTTTATAAGGGTAAAAACTGCCCCGGTTCAAAAATACGATAATATAATTATTGTATTTTTGCCTGATTAGTATTCTCCTCCCCGCCCCGGACCGCACAGAAAAACAACGGTACCGCCGCTTTATCACAGCAGTAACCGTTGTCATCTGCATTATTATCGTCACGGCAGTTCACCTTAGTGATCTGCTCCTGCGATTGCACTTGCTTGTTCTTTTTTGAATGTGACAGATAATTATCAGTAATTCTGTTTACCGAATGCCAGCTGGATGAGTTCAGATGCCAGGATGCCGGTCTTGTTTCTCTCATCAAGTATAGGGTTGACCTCAACAAGATCCATGCTTAACAGCTTGCCGGAAGCGGCTATCATCTCTACAGCAAGGAATGCTTCTCTTGCCGTGATGCCGAACGGGACCGGAGTCCCTGTTCCCGGAGCATACTCAGGAGTGATGGCATCAACATCAAAGCTGAGATGTATGCCTACCGTTCCCTCTCCTGCTATCCGTATAGCGTCCTTCATGACCTCGTTCATCCCGCGCTTGTCTATCTCGTGCATCGGGAAGACATTCATGCCTGCATCCTTCATGCGGGCTGCTTCCGCTCTGTCGAAGTCATGCCCGGCAACCTGCACGCAGTGAGCTGTAGGCACGAAATGCGGCTCCTGTCCGAAGTCGACCATGCTGTCAGGTCCCCATCCGCATACAGCGGAGTAAGGCATCCCGTGCATGTTGCCGCTGATAGTGGATTTGTCGCTGTTCCAGTCACCGTGGGCATCGATCCATATGATACCGATCTCGCCCTGATCCGCATAGTGTCTCGCAACTGCTGATACGCTGCCTGCAGCGACGCTGTGGTCACCGCCGAGTACGAGCGGGATGCGTCCGTTCTCAAGTGTGTCTGTGACCTCATCATACAGCTGCTTATTGGTGGCATTGACCTGCTCGAACCTGATCATGTTGCGGAGACTCATCCCGTCCTCAGGAGGAATGATGTCGCCCTTGTCATGAATGCTGTAGCCCATGGCCCTGAGGCTTGGCTTGATGCCTGCATACCTTATGGCCAGCGGCCCCATGGCAACGCCCTTCTCGGATGCGCCGAAGTCGATCTGAACGCCTATGATATCGATATTCCTGTTGTCATTCAGTCTGTCCATTACACACTAGCCGAAGTATCTCTTCAGAAGACCAGCAAATGCCTTGCCGTGTCTTGCTTCGTCTCTTGCCATCTCGTGAACGCTGTCGTGGATAGCATCGAGTCCGAGCTCCTTAGCCTTCTTAGCCATAGCTGTCTTATTCTTGCAGGCGCCGTTCTCAGCAGCTACTCTCATCTCGAGGTTCTTCTTGGTGCTGTCTGAAACGACTTCGCCTACCATCTCAGCATATCTGGAAGCATGATCTGCCTCTTCGAAAGCTGCTCTTCTCCAGTACTCGCCGATCTCAGGATATCCTTCTCTGAAAGCGACTCTGGACATTGCGAGATACATACCTACCTCGGAGCACTCGCCCATGAACTCAGCCTTCAGGAACTCAAAGATCTCAGGATCAACTCCCTGAGCAACGCCTACTACGTGCTCGGATGCCCATGTCATCTCTGCATCTTCATCCTGCTTAACGAACTTCTCTGCAGGAACTTTGCACTGTGGACATCTTTCCGGTGGTGTATCGCCTTCATGTACGTATCCGCATACGCTGCAAACCCATTTTGCCATAACTATATTCTCCTCTCTTCTTTACAATATATGTGCGCTCAGCAATACGAACGCACACAACATATACATATGAAGTTTAGCACAGCCATTCTCGGACTTGCAAGCGCACGCGACAGTTTAATACATGAATGTACTCAGGCGCATTAAAACATTGCTCACTGATTTCACGGCTAACAATCGTTAACTTTTATAGCATATGAGATCTATCGACCAATTGTTTCCTTGCTAAAACAATTTTCGTATGATAAGGTTAATGGGTAAATAAAAGGAGATAGCTATGAAGATACAACAGTCAGCAGAAGATTATCTCGAAACCATGCTTATCCTTGAGGAGAAGTACGGTTATATCCGCTCCATAGACATCGCGAAGCATCTCGGCGTCACCAAGCCGAGTGTCTCATATGCAGTCAAGAGACTCAAAGAGAGCGGTTACATCAATATGGAGTCGAACGGTCCTATCACACTTGCCCCTCCGGGACGCAAGATCGCTACCAGGATCTACGAGAGACACAAAGCCCTCACGGCTTTCCTTGAGATACTTGGTGTTGATTCCGAGACCTCGGAAGAGGATGCCTGCAAGATAGAGCACGTCATATCTCACGACACCTACGTTGCTATATGCAAATATGTCAACGCGAACTCGGATATCAGGATCGAGAACTTCGAAGAAGAATAACTGAATACAGGCAAAATTAATACCCCGCATCACAGCTGCGGGGTATTGTGTTGCTCTTTTTGTGCCGGTTCCTGCTATTCAACAGGTTCGTCAAATGTGAAGTCCACATCGCTCTCTTCAGGCTTGACCTCTTCTACTACAGGCTCCTTGTACTGCGGTGCAGGCTCGTCTTTTCTGTTTTCCATGACTTCAAAGTTTACTGTCTTTGCAGACTTTGCCTGTGAAGTTCTTCTGTCCCCTGCTCCCATAGGGCCGTAGTATTCGGCATCACCGAATCCCAGCATGCAGAAGAATACCGGTGTAAGGAACAGGAGTCCCCATGCCCATGTCTCAGGCTTGCCGTATGAAACAGCTACAGCCTTATACATCTGATATGCAAAGTACAGCGCAGCGATCCAACCCACGAACGGGACGACCACAACAAGCAGTCTCAACCAGTACCATGGATTTCCCATCGTGATCTCACACATCTTATATGTGTCATAGAACGGGATGATCGCAGGCCAGCCCGGCTGTGATGCCTTCTCAAACATCTTCCACAGACCGACAACGGATGCTATCCACCATACTGATTCCATGAAGGAAGTACCTGTATTCTGTGATTCCTGCGCAAATGTTAAGATACTATCAAACATTTCTGAACTTTCCTCCTTATCACCTACTCATCAGCCTCAGGCTGAAGAGATTCGTCCTTAGCCTCTGAAGGGAATCCCATCTCACTGTCAGCAATCTGTCTTACCGCCTGCTTCTGAGCTTCCCTTTCAGCCTCGATTTTCTCATAAGCTTTGACCTGAAGATCCAGGATCTTCTCTCCCAGCTTGATAGCACCTCCGATAAGCGCTATCCCGCCTGCGAGTCCGACACCAACCAGTGTGAGCAGTGCCTGACCCAGTTCCGCATCAGGCTTTCTGCCTGAATTGCCGAATCCCGGTTTCATTCCTGATTTACCCATAGCCTCCTCCTTTCTGCTGCCTGTGCAGCAGTTACCCTGTAAGAACTGAGCGCGTCTCCGTCTGTCCGGCCAGCGAAAACGTTTTCTCATTTATTAATTACACCACATTCCGCAGGAATGCAAGTATTTTCTTTCTTATTCTACACCCTTAAGCTCGTACACATCGGTCCTGCGCGCTGACATCAGAGGGAGTTTTGCCCTCACAACGTCTATGTAGTCAAGGTCGATCTCTGTCACCTCGACGCCCGGCTTCTCGTCCATCTGCATCACGACATTGCCCCACGGATCGGTTATGATCGAATGTCCGTATGAGACATATCCTACTGACGGGTCCTGCGCATCTGCAGTACCTACCATGTATATCTGATTCTCTATCGCTCTCTGCCTGAATCCGAGTTCCCAGTGAGCCGGTCCCGTGGTCATGTTGAATGACGCAGGGTTGAAAATGACTCTGGCTCCTGCGAGTGCAGGCAGTCTCGAGCTCTCAGGGAATCTGATGTCAAAACATATATTGACTGCCATTTTGCACCACTCTGTGTCGAAGGTCGTGAAGCTGTCTCCGCCTGTCAGTGTGTCGGATTCCTTGAATACCTGCTCTCCGTGAGCATAGATATCGAAGAGATGCACTTTGCGGTGCTTGCCTATCTGATTGCCCTGCCTGTCGAACACATAGCAGGTGTTATATGTGTGCCCTTCCCCGTCAGTCTCAGGGATCGAGCCGCCTACGATGTAGACGTTGTGCTTTCTTGCAAGAGTGGACATGGCCAGCCACGCATCGCCCTGTTCAGGCTCAGCGTATTCAGGGAACAGTTCCGTCTTGTACGGGCAGCACCACATCTCTGCAAGGCTGATGATATCCGCGCCTTCTGCCACATCC
>CAMIWY010000112.1 GCA_946402595.1 uncultured Clostridia bacterium | reverse complement strand
GGCGTCGCTCTCGTCCTTGAAGCTGACGCGGCCCGACAGTCCGACAATCTGATCGTTCCTTATGATATTCCTCTTCCTCTCGTAGACCTTAGGGAAGGCGATCGCATCGATCACTCCGTCAAAGTCCTCGAGGGTGAGCCTCGCCATCTCCTGTGATTTACGCGTGATCATCGTCCTAACGCCGCTCAGCATTCCGGCAAGTATGACAAAATCTCCGTCTCTGAACTTCGACGTGTTGATGACCATGCTGTCACCGTCATCGCGTCCTGAGGTGAACTCCTCACCGCCTGCAGTCAGGTCGAGAGTGCTCGCCGTAGTGTTGTCGGCTATGAGCTGCCTGTACTCGTCGAGCGGGTGGCCCGACAGGTACACGCCGAGCATCTCCTTCTCCATGGCGAGCTTGGTGTCGCCCGGGAAGTCAGTTACTTTAGGCAGCGGCGGGCTCGCGAGCACGTCGTCTTCGAACCCGTCCAGCTGGAAGATGCTCATCTGCGCCCTTCCGCCGGTTTTCGCCTTCTTCTGTGCCCTGTTGACAGCGTCATCACAGACCGCCATCAGCACAGCCCTGTTCTTCTCTATATCGTCAAAAGCGCCCGCCTGGATGAGAGACTCTATCGCTTTGCGGTTGAGCTCGCCCGCATCCACGGCGCTTATGAATTCATAGAAATCATGCGTCTCAGGCACCTCATCCCTGGCGCGGATTATCGCATCGATGATGCCCGTCCCGACATTCTTGACGCTCAGGAGACCGAATCTTATCTTCCCGTCAGCTGCGGTAAAGTTCCTGCCGCTCTTCATGACCGACGGAGGCAGCAGCTCGATGCCCATCTCCCTGCAGTTCCTGACGTAGTCAGCAGTGTGCTTTGCGTCTCCGGCCATGCTGCTCATCAGAGCCGCCATGAACTCAGTCGGATAGTGGCACTTGAGATAAGCCGTCTCGTAGGAAAGCACAGCATAGGCAGCCGCGTGCGACTTGTTGAAGGCATATGATGCAAAACTGACCATGTCTTCGAAGATAGTCTCCGCAGCCTGCGCAGGTACTCCGTTCGCAACGCATCCCGCAATTGCAGCGCCGCTCTCGTCAGCCTTCTTGCCGTTGATGAAGTACTCCTTCTCCTCGAGCATGACACCCATCTTCTTTTTGCTCATCGCGCGGCGCACCAGATCCGAGCGCCCGAACGAGTAGCCGCCGAGGTCTCTTACTATCTGCATTACCTGCTCCTGGTAGATAAGGCAGCCGTAAGTGACGTCGAGGATCGGCTTGAGATGAGGGTCAACGTATTTTATATTGTCCGGATGCTTCTTGTTCTCGATGTACTTCGGGATCGAATCCATCGGGCCCGGACGGTACAGAGCGATTCCCGCGACAATATCCTCGAAGCAGGTCGGCCTGAGGTTCTTCATGAAGTCCGTCATGCCGCCGCTCTCGAGCTGGAACACGCCCTTGGTGTTGCCGTCTGCAATCAGCTTATATACTTCAGGGTCGTCATAACCCATCTTCGCCCAGTCGATAGTGACGCCGTGGTTCTCCTCGATCATGCGGAGAGCATCCCTGATGACCGTAAGGTTTCGGAGCCCCAGGAAGTCCATCTTGAGAAGTCCGAGCTCCTCTATCGTCGTCATGTTGAACTGTGTCGAGATGCCCTTGTCAGAAGAGTAAAGCGGCACATATTCATCCAGCGGCAGCTTGGAGATGACCACGCCGGCAGCATGCGTCGAAGCATGCCGCGGCAGTCCTTCAAGTGCCATCGACAGGTCGAGCACCTGCTTTACAAGTGGCTCGTTCTCATATCTTCTCCTCAGCTCCGGATTGACCTCAAGAGCCTTGGCTATAGTGATGCCAAGCTCATTCGGGATGGCTTTGGCTATCTCATCGCCCTCAGCGTACGACGCGTCGAGAGCCCTCGCGACATCGCGGACAGCCGCTTTGGCCTTGAGAGTACCGAAAGTGATGATCTGCGACACCTTGTCCCTGCCGTACTTTCTGTTGACGTACTCGATTACCTCCTGCCTTCTCTCAATGCAGAAATCGACGTCAATATCCGGCATGCTGACTCTCTCAGGGTTCAGGAACCTCTCGAAGATCAGGTTGTATTTGATCGGATCTATCTCCGTTATATCCAGGCTGTACGCAACGATGCTGCCCGCAGCCGAGCCTCTGCCCGGTCCGACGGCGATCTTGTGCGACTTGGCATAGTGGATGAAATCCCACACGATGAGGAAGTACTCGACATAGCCCATGTTCTCGATGACGGAAAGCTCCATCTCAAGACGCTTCCGGTATCCCGAATCAGGATCCATTGCTGACTTGCCGTATCTGCCCACAAGGCCCTCATAGCAAAGCTTTCTGAGGTACTCATCGCAGGTCATGCCTTCAGGCGGCACGTACTCCGGCAGATGGTACTGGCCAAAAGTGAATTCGACGTTGCACCTCTCCGCTATCTCGTGCGTCCTCTCGACAGCATCCGGGATGTCCGCGAAGAGAGCCTTCATCTCGTCCTCGGACTTGATGTAGAACTCATCGTTCTCGAACCTGATGCGGTTCTCGTCATTTATATTGGTCTGCGTCTGGATGCACATCAGGATGTCCTGAGCCGTCGCATCCTCGCGCCTTATGTAGTGAGCGTCATTGGTTGCGACAAGGGGCACGCCTATATCCGCCGAAAGCCTCTTGAGCCCGGCAATAACGGTCTTGTCCTCTTCGAGATGATGATCCTGTATCTCAAGGAAGAAATTGTTCTCGCCGAATATATCGAGAAGCTCAAGTGCCTCTCGTTTTGCCCCTTCATAGTCCCTGTTCAGGAGCATCCTCTGAGTGTTGCCGGCAAGGCAGCCCGACAGGCAGATGAGGCCTTCGCTGTACTGCCTCAGGAGGTTCTTGTCGACCCTAGGTCTGAAGTAGAAGCCGTCGACATAGCTCTTCGAGACGATCTTGACGAGGTTGCTGTATCCCTGCTGATTCTCGGCAAGCAGGATCAGGTGGCCCGAGTTGCGGTCCTTGCCCGCTTCCTTGTCGTACATGGTCCTCGCTGCCGTGTACACCTCGCAGCCGATGATCGGCTTGATGCCCGCCTTTTTGCAGGATTTATAGAAATCGACCACGCCAAACATGGCGCCATGATCAGTAATGGCGCACGAATCCATCCCGAGCCCCTTCACGTATTCAGGCAGCTGGGATATCCTGCTCATGCCGTCGAGCAAGCTGTATTCAGTATGGACGTGTAAATGCGTAAACATGTAGTAATTATATCATAATGTGACACAAGGTGTGTCATAGGGGACGGTCCTTTTTGACACATTACAATGATGACATGGATGACCTTGGGAACGTGATGACCTATCCCGATTTCTGAAAGAAATCGATGGAAGGTCGCATGCAAGGTTTGCCCGAAGCGCAGCGAGGCTGCAAGCCATTTCTGTTCTGTTTGTCATCATTTTGTGTCACCAAGTGTGCCATAGTAAAAGTGATGACCTTTTGCAACTCGATTGCAGACCAACTTGCAGAATTACCTGCTGTTTTCAAATATTCAGACACTCTCAAGCTGTGAATCTAACCCCTTTTGCTATAAATATTCAGACACTCTCAAGCTGTGAATCTAACCCCTTTTGCTATAAATCACACCTTCAGAGGTTATATATGTAACCCAGACAATGTGCTCAAGCTGCATAAAGGGTTATGTTTTCAAATCAATATGCTGCTAAAAATCCCTCTTCTTCTTTTATCTGATGAGCGCCCGCGCATCAAAGCTGATTTTTTTGCTCAAAGCGAGCATCCATCTGAACAAATAATTCCATTTTGCACTTGCCCAAGCCCCTAAAATCGAATAATGCTGCTGCTCAATAACCCCTCACATATCATTAATGCATCTTTAGGGTTAATAAACTAACCCATTTCTTCAATAATCTCTGTAAAAGAGTTAGATAAGAGTAGTGCGTAAGATATGAATAGTACGTATAGATATGAATAGTGCGTATAGTTAAGAATAGTACGTATAGATATGAATAGTGCGTATAGTTAATATAGTATGTATAGATATGAATGGTACGTATAGATATGAATGGTGCGCATGGATAATAATAGTGCGCAGCCAGGCTTATGGTGAAGAGCTTCCACGCTCATTGCTGAGTCATGTTTTTAGTACGGGCCGCACTTCATTTAGTCTTAATCTTTCCACGAAAGCAAGTTCAACTGCAAAATCGATCTGTCAGCTACACTTTCATAGCACAAAAAGACCCTGCACATATGCAGGGCCCCGTTTGCCTGATATAAATCTGATTAATACCACTTCTGTCCGCGCTCTTTCTTGAGCATTGCGATCTTCAGTCTCTTGACGCATTCTCTTACGTCTTCTTCGGTGTAGTTGTTCTCACCTACGATGTTCGATTCGATGCCCTCTGGGTTCTTGTTGAAGTCGACTACGTTGGCGAGGAACGGGCTCTCTACTACGAAAGTGCCTGCTGTTCCACTCCAGTTGAGACCTGCAACAGGGATGCCTCTCTCGCCGATCTCGTTGACGCAGTTGACATAGTCAACGTCCAGGTTGCCCCAGCCATCAGTCTCTACGATAACGCCGTCAGGACGGCAGCACTCAGCGACTACTGCAGCAGTACGTGAGCATCTGATCTTTTCTTCGTTGCCCTCAGGAGAACCGAAAACGAGAACTCCCATCAGGTCGATTCCTTCGTCTTCTCCGAGGACCTCGATAAGAGGATCTCTGAAGTGATGAAGGCTTGTTTCCTTAGTCGAAGGACCTACTCCCATTTTTCTACCTCCTTAGTTCATCGCCTTGATAGCACCGTCTCTGAACTCGTTAGGAGTCAGCATGACAGGCATAGCGCCGTAATCGATAAGTGACTTTCCGCCTTCTACGCCGGATGGCTGGTTCGGGAAGATCCATGTGTCGAGCATCGCACCGTGAGCGATCATCTCCTTGATAACGAGGACCTTCTTCTGTCCCGGTCTGATCCTGTCGTAGTATTCGTGTCTCTCAGTGCACTTGGTGCCCTCGAACTTCTTGAGCTGTGCTCTGAAAGTATTCATCCACTCCTCGACCATTCTGTATGCGTCGATGATCGCATATCTCTCCTGGCCCATTCCCTTCTTGAAGGTGATGTTGAAGGAGATGATGTAATCATCGTCAGCAGGTGTGCCGGCTCTGTTCAGGTGAAGCATCTCGCTGAGATTGCCGTCTGAGCTTCCGAACTCGTGAGCCTGCTCTCCATCTACGTCCACGCCTGTAGGCATTACATATACGCCTGTGATGGTGTGGGTTATACCCTCTCCGCACTTTCCGAGAACCTTTACGGAAATAGGGATTATATCCATGATTGTGTTGGTGTGTCTGTCGTGGTCGCCCGGCTTGATGATCTCAACATCAATGTGGTCGATCACTTCACTGTACTTTTCGGCCAAAGCAGGAAGACAGTCGTTGTTGATCGTCATCTTTCCGCTTGTCGTGATCTTGTTTTCGTCGCCCATCTCGACTTCTGTCATGTGGAACGCCTTGATAACAAGTCTTCTCAGTTCAATATCATTTGCAGCCATTGCTATTCTGACCTCTCCTTTTTAATGAGTTTCAATGATACTTTGATACAACTTCCGCATATATCATATTTCAAAGTGCGGCAGTTTTCAATTGAGAAAGGTATTTATAAT
>CAMIWY010000111.1 GCA_946402595.1 uncultured Clostridia bacterium | reverse complement strand
TGTAGACATAACAGAAGACCTGATGCAGTATGGTGATACTTTCCAGGTCGGAGAGAGTATATCTGTAGGAGACCTTCTTAAGGCGATGCTCGTCGGAGGCTCCGATCAGGCAGCTGAAGCACTGGCAACATACAGCGCTTCATCAAGAAAGATATTCATCAAGGAGATGAATTCCAAGGCAATGGAGCTCGGGCTCATGGACACACAGTTCAGCAACCCTAAGGGCTCATATAATGCAAAGACATATTCGACTGCCAAGGACTGCGCTGTCATAGCGCAGGCAGCGATGAGATACCAGCTGATCAAGGACTATTTTGCAAAGAGAACAGTCGAAGTGACAGCTGTTTCATCATCAGGCGAGAGGAAGGTATCCTTCAGAAATACCAACCCGCTTCTTACCGGAACCAAGCAGTCCGAGCTGTATAATCTCACTAAGGGCGGTATTCTCGGAAAAGTCGGTGACCCTGTCGAAGGAGTCCAGTATGCGGGAGTGGCAACTGTTGATGACATGCAGCTGATAGTTGTTCTCATGGACTCAAGGGAAAAGAGAGTGGCCTATGAAGCAAAATCGCTGCTTCAGTACGGAGACACCAAGGTCACCAGGAACACTATAGTAAAGGCTGACAAGAAGGTCGGCAAAGCCAGGGTCAGAGGCGGAAACATCACGCATGTCAAAGCTTACACAGAGACCAAGGGCTTTGCTTACGTGCCGCCGGAAGGCAGCAACGACCTGGTCCGGACAGAGGTAGTAATGTATGATGACCTCAAGGCTCCGCTGAAGGAAGGGGCAAAGGTCGGAGAATTCAGGATCTACGTGGCTGATGAACTTAAGGGTACTGTAGATCTTGTGACAAAAACGGAAGTCAAGCGTGGGTGGTGGCCTTCGCGTTACTATATATCCAATTTTGCAACAGTCATGATATGCATCGGACTGCTGCTGATTGCAGCACTTATTGCGAGGATCCTGTATGTAAGAAAACGCAGGGAGAAGGTAAAGGCTGCAAGAAGGGAGAGAAGACTGCGGGAGATGGCACGCCAGCAGCTTGCCATGGAAGAGGACCGCAGGAGAAGAAACTGGACTGACAGGACCGGTGTTGCCGGCGATCAGCTCGGGCCTCGCACAGGGGATCTCAGAGCGATGGCAAGAAGGGAAACCAGACGCGAGGAACTGATTGCTGAGGCTGCCAGGACCGGCGCTTCGCCTAAGACCATAGTCAGGAAGAAAGCAAAGGCTGAAAAGAAGAGAGAGGCGGCGAGAGAGAAAGCCAAGAAGAAGAATACGAGTACGGATGTTCATAATTGAGGAGGAACTAAGTAAGCTCCCGACTTGTCCGGGAGTATATATGCATAAAGACAGCCTCGGAGAGGTCATATATGTCGGAAAGGCGGTAAACCTGAGAAACCGGGTGAGATCGTACTTCCGCAAGACCTCTCAGGCTGACCCTAAAGTAAGAGCTCTGGTCTCCAACGTTGCAGAATTCGAATACATCACCTGCGCAACGGAGATGGAAGCTCTTGTTTTGGAATGCAACCTTATCAAGAAGTTCATGCCGAAATACAACATCCTGCTCAAGGACGGCAAATCCTATCCGTACATAGAGGTAACAACTGCGGAGAAGTGGCCGAGGGTTGTCCGGACAAGAGAGCTGAAAAGAGACGGGAACCGCTATTTCGGGCCATATACAGACGGAACAGCGGTATGGCGTATCCTCAAGATGATTGATGAAATGTATCCGCTGAAGAAATGCAGACAGCAGGAGTTCCGTCCCGGAGTGAGGCCTTGTCTCAATTACTTCATCGGTAAATGTTCCGGTATATGCATCGGGGAGGCTGATGAAGCTGAGTATGCAGGCATGATAACAGAGATAACCGATGTTCTCAGCGGACATGATGCCGGAATGATCGCCGGACTTGAGAAAAAAATGATGGAGGCCTCTGAAAACCTTGAGTATGAGGAGGCTGCAAAGTACAGGGACTACATAAAGTCTCTCCGTACTCTGGGAGAGACACAGCGCGCTTCGATGGTAAGGGACCGTGATATCGACATACTGATCCCGGTCATTACTGACAGAAGCAGCGTGATCGCACAGTACAAGGTCAGAGACGGCAAGATGATCGGCCGCGAAATAACGTATATCAAGGACGGACCTGCAGAAGGTACAGACAATGCAGGTGAGATCCTGTCCTCGTTCATCAAGCAGTACTATCCGTCCCTGTCTGTGCTTCCGCGAGAGATAATTCTTCCGCTGCACATAGAAGATGAATCTCTGATCGAGGAATTCCTTAATACTGTCAATTCGTCAAATGCCGAAGACAAGTCCGATGTGATGCACAAAACGCGCATCGTGATACCTGAGCGCGGCGATAAGAAGGCGCTTCTGAGAATGGCTTCTGAGGATTCGGTCGAACTGTCGAAATCACTTGATGAGAGAGCGGAAAGGGAGCAGGAAAGAAAGGATGCTCTCAGAAACGAAATCTCTGCTGTAATCGAATATGCCAGCATGATCAACGGACAGGCGCCTGTGCTCATACCTGAGGGAGACGACAGGGAGTACAGGATAGAGGCATATGACATATCCAACTTCAACGGGCTGGATACTGTCGGTGCCATGGTCGTTTATGAGGGAAGAAAGCCGGTAAGGTCAGATTACCGCAAATTCAAGGTCAGAACAGCTGAAGGCGATGACTACGGTAGTCTCAGGGAAGTTATATACAGAAGACTCAAGCGTGCCAGAAAGGGGGATGAGGGCTTCAGTACTTATCCGGACATCATGTTCATAGACGGAGGACTCGGGCAGGTACATGCGGTCAAGGCCGTCGTCGATGCGTTCCGCATCGCGATCCCGGTTGTCGGGCTCGCTAAAGACGATGCCCACCGCACAAGAGCCATCGTCTTTGACGACGGCCGCGAAATAGAGCTCAAGGGCAACAGACTCCTGTTCAGCTACTGCGGCAACATCCAGGAAGAGGTCCACAGATTCGCGATAACATACATGTCCGGTGTCAAAGGAAAGAAGATGATAAGGTCTGTCCTTGAAGACATTCCGGGGATCGGGCCAAAGAGGAGAGCAATGCTGCTGGAGCATTTTGGTAGCATAGATGCCATCAGGAAAGCGAGCTATGAAGACCTCATGGCTCTTGACGGAATGAACTCAAGGGCGGCTGAGAGTGTAACGGGATTTTTTGCTGAAAGAAACAGGGAAGAGAAGGCTGAAAGCCCTGAACAGTAAGCTGTCCCGCACTTGAAATATGTATGATTCCATGTTATATTGAAGGAGATTTCAGGAAAGGAGATTCCGATATGGCAGAAGATATCAAGAATGTTAACATCGAGGAAGAAGAGGAAGATATCATCACTCTGGAATTTGACGATGACACAGCAGTAGACTGCTACGTTATGGGCACATTCGAGCTGAACGGCAAGGAATATATCGCACTTGAGCCGGAAGACGGTACAGGCGATGTATATATCTACGGATACAAGCAGATCAGCGATGATGAGTTCGAGATCCTCGAGATCGAATCTGAAGAGGAATTCGATGCTGCAGCAGCAGAATTCGATGCTATTATGGCAGAGGAAGAAGATAATTAAAAAAAACTGAATTTCTACTCGACAGAGGCTGATCGATAGTGTATAATACAGGGCGTGCTGTGAAAGCAGCACGCCACACAAATGTATATGCGGATGTGGCGGAATTGGCAGACGCGCACGGTTCAGGTCCGTGTGAGTAACATCGTGAAGGTTCGAATCCTTTCATCCGCACCAGTGACTGCGCTGACGCGCAGTTTTTTTATGTCTTTATTGTGATGCCGGCAAAAAGGCGCTAAAATCAAATGAAGGCTACTTTTGGCAAGGAGAAAACCATGAGAAAGAAACTGCTGGTATTGTTAATAATTTCAGCAATGATGATATGCACTTTTGCATCTTGCTCCGTATCTTCAGTGCCGGCGTCTGATAAGAATACATTCAGATATGCAGTCAATACACTTCCGACAACGCTGGATCCTACGATGTGTAACAGCCTTACTGACAATGAGCTGCAGCATGCGGTTACAGAAGGCCTTACGAGAACCACCGGTGGAAATGTTGCTCCGGGAATAGCTGAGAGCTGGGATGTTTCTGAAGACGGACGCGTATATACTTTCCATCTGAGAGATGCAAAGTGGAGCGACGGAAAGCCGATAACTGCCGGTGATTTTGTTTACAGCTGGAGAAGACTTGCAGATCCTGAAACGGGTAGCTCTTACGCTTTTGCAATATGGATGGTCGAGAACGGCAGGGAAGTCAATCTTGAAGGGGCCGATCCCGAGACACTGGGAATCAAGGCTCTTGACGATAAAACGGTCCAGGTAACGCTGGTCAATCCGACGGCGTATTTCATCAGTTATATCGGCAACCAGCCGAGCTTTGCACCGCTGCGCAAGGATTACGTTGAGAAATATGGCAGGAAGTTTGCCACATCAGAAGAGACGAATGTCTACTCCGGACCTTTTGTCTTCTCTGAAGTTACTGAAAACAGCTGGTCATTTGAGAAGAATCCTGAATTCTGGGATGCAGAGAATATCAGGATTGATTCAGCGGAAGTGAAGTTTACGCAGGATGAGCATGAACAGATCGATATGTTTAAAAACGGAGAACTGGATTTTGCATATCTTCCTAATGATGCTGTAAACGAATACAAGAATGAAAAGAATGTTAACCACTATCTTAACGGAAATGTGGATTTCTGCTACATCAATGACAAAAGTGACAACAAGGTCCTTGCCAACACAGAGTTCAGACTTGCTCTGAATTACGCTGTCAACAGAAAACTTTACAACCATAATGCCAACGATGATGCCTATAAGCCGTATAACGCTCTTGTCTTCCCTGGGCTCAGCGGAAAGGAAGGAGTCACATATGGCGAGGCTTACAATGTGGATATCTATGCATATCCGATGGAGGGAGAGGTTGATATGGCCAGGGCATTCCTTGATGGTGCCATGGAAGAGATGGGAATAGCTTCTCCTGATGATATAACAGTTGAAATGGTCACTATTGACAGAGAAGCGGAGATCCGGATCGCTGAAGAACTGAAGGCCCAGTGGGAATCTGTTCTTGGCATTCACATCAAAATCAGACCGGAAGATCATACTGACATATACAGTAAGATCTATCCTTCTGGTGATTATGAGATCGGATACGGCGGATGGATACCGGATTACAATGACCCTTATACGTATCTTGAACTCTGGAGGAGTGATAATACATCCTACAATCAATACTCCAATGAAGAGTTTGATGCTCTGCTTGATGCTTCTGTCGCAGAAACTGACCCTGACAAGCGTATGGATATGCTGAACAGGGCCGAGATAATGCTGCTTGAAGACGGTGCACTTATACCGCTTCAGGCCAAGGACAAGTATTATATGCTCAATCCGAGGGTCAGCGATCTGACACTGTCATTTTTCAACATAACCATCGACTGGGCATATGCAGGACTGGAGGAATCAAAACAATAAGAGGGGAGTAGGACGTCAGATGCCCTGCAGATGTACGAATGCAGGAAATACGTGAAGGGAAATAGCAGTGAAGCTTGATTAAGGATACTTGCAGATGCTATAATCCCTTCATACGTGGGGCGTTAGCGCAGCTGGGAGCGCGTCTGACTGGCAGTCAGGAGGTCACGAGTT
>CAMIWY010000110.1 GCA_946402595.1 uncultured Clostridia bacterium | reverse complement strand
CAGCGCGGAAGTCTTATACATGAAAGTGGCGAGCGGCCTGCAGCTGAGGGTCTCGGCGGCATATCGCTCGTGTCCCCTGCAGAGGAGTCTCTGATCGGGTATTACGACGGGCTCGGATACAGGGAAAGCTTCTTCGTGGATGAGCACGTTGTGCGTACGGGAGAAGAGGCGCTGCCTGAGGAGGACGGCTGGTCTGCGGAAACCGAGGCTAGAGAGCTGTCTGCCAAAGATGAGACCGGTGAGCCGTCTGCAAAAAATGCGGATACAAGGTTCTGGGGTCTGGGTCCGGATGGAAACGCAGACTTTCTGGATGATGAAGAGGGAGAAGCCTTCGAGCCTGAGTTAAGCGTGGAATCCGTAAGCGGCTCTATGTATAATAGGTACAGAGAAGAATTCCTGGCGGGCATCCCGCATGTGGAAATGAGTCCTGAGATGATGGAGTTCCTGAGGGCTGAAGGCGACGGCGGGCTGCTTGTGATAAACGGCGGCGATGCGGTATGCAGAGTGGCATACGCGGGCGCTGAAGACGGGGAAAGTGCTGAAACCCGTTCTGAAGGATCGGAGGCGCCACTGAGAATGGTGATGCTCGATGAGCTTCTGGTCAACCCGCAGCTCAAGGCTTTCTCTGAGGAGATCGAAGAGGAGATAGCTTTGCGCCTTGCGGAACACTTCGGGGCTGAGACACTTGTCTACAGGACGCCGGGTTTTGGCCGCTGCCAGTCGATGACTGACGCAGAGACCATCACGTCAGGAGCGTATTTTGGATTTCCGGTTGAGTAAACAGGCTTGTATGAGCCGGCGGGAGAGCGGATGAGCAGCATGAGCAGAATGCTGTTTTGCATAAAACAGAAAGAAGAGGTAACAGAATGAACGTTGTATGTCTGGATATGGAAGGTGTACTGGTTCCTGAAATATGGATCGCTTTCAGTGAGGAGAGCGGGATCCCTGAACTCAAGAGGACCACAAGGGACGAGCCTGATTACGACAAGCTGATGCAGTGGAGGATCGGAATACTGAGGGAACACGGTCTCAAGCTGAAGGACGTGCAGGATACGATCTCAAGGATCGATCCGCTGCCTGGCGCCAAGGAATTCCTTGACGAGCTCCGTGCGACTACGCAGGCAATCGTACTCAGCGATACTTTCTCACAGTTTGCACAGCCGCTCATGAAGAAGCTCGGATGGCCGACTATATTCTGCAATGAGCTCGTCATCGATGACGAGGGATATATCGCAGACATCAGGATGAGATGCGAGCACTCCAAGCTGACAACTGTCAGGGGCCTTCAGTCGATCGGATTTGACACCATCGCTGCAGGCGACAGCTACAATGACCTCGAGATGATACAGGCGAGCAAGGCTGGTTTCCTGTTCAGGACGACTGACAAGATCAAGGCTGACTATCCGCAGTACCCGGCATTCGAGGAGTACGACGAATTCCTCGCAGCCATCAAGGCCGCACTGTAATGTGTCACCGGGGACGGTCCTTTTTGACACATTTGATGACAATGGGGACGGTTCTGAATGTCATATTGCTATTTTCCTACCACGCAAATAGGAATTTTGCTTGACAACCTATCACACGGGTTGTACTATATGCGATGGAACATAACGGGCGTTAACACGGACGCGCGAGACTGAACGGCGCTGCTGAGAGCAGCGGTGAAAGGAGATACAGAAATGATTACTAAGGATATGATCATCGGTGATGTTATCAGTGAGCACCCAGAACTGGTCCGCACATTCTTCGCTAACGGCATGATGTGCATCGGATGCCCTGCTTCCCAGGGTGAGTCCATCGAGGCAGCTGCACAGGTCCACGGACTTGACGGCGACGCTCTGACAGCAGCACTGAACGAGGCTCTTGCTTAATTGCGGGGCAGATGCAGCCGCTGAAAAAGCGGTGAATTACTAAGATGAAAAACTATGGAATAGCGGCATGGGGTAACCTGTGCCGCTGTTTTTATAAAGATGACACAAGATGTAGATTAATCGGGCCCAAGGTTGTACAATATACGGGAAGGGCAGAGACTGAGAAGGAGGAAATGTAATGTTCTACGAAGTAAGTAAAGAGGTTTTTGACAAGCTGCCTACATTCGTTGTCGGCGTGGTTGCTGTTACAGGCATTGATAATTCGAAGGATGTGCCTGCGATCACTAAGATGCTCGAAGAGAATGCTGAGGCTGTAAGGAAGTACTTTGAAGAGAGCGGCAACAAGGCCAAAAATGACCCGTGTGTCGTTCCGTACCGCGAGGCTTTCCGTGCGCTTGGCATCAACCCTAACAGATATGCGTGCGCTGCAGAGGCTCTGATGGACAGGATCGCCAAGGGCAAAGGAATGCCGGAGATCAATCCTGCAGTCGACCTCGGCAATGCGATCTCGCTCAAGTACAAGCTGCCTATCGGCGCGCATGACATCTACACCTTCGTCCGTCCGGATGGCACGGGCAGAGGCGCAGCAGACACAGGCCTCGAGGTAAGGCCGGCAACTGCTGAGGACACATTCAGGCCATTCGGTGCAGCAGAGGATGAGTTCGACAATCCGGAAGACGGCGAAGTCGTATATGTTTCCGGTCATGAGGTCAGGACACGCCGCTGGACCTGGAGACAGAGTGAAGTGGGCAAAATGACAGAGAAGACCGCAGGCGTTCTGTATCCTATCGACGGATTCAGCGATGTCAATCTGGCTGAAGTCAAGGCTGCAATGAAGGACTTCACCGAGCTTCTTGCCAACTACTTTGCAAGATCCGGCTACAGCTGCACTGTAGAGACAGGGCTTGTCGACAAGGACAACCGCAGATTCGAGTTTTAGAGGTAATTATGTACAGCATAGAACTAACGGATGAAAAGCTGCTGAGGGTGACGCCGCCGCCTGCAGAAGGGGCAGAGGTGCCTGAAGAGGTGAAGGCTGCCATGATAAGGCAGGCGATGGATATCCTGAAGAACTCGTATGCCCCGTATTCACACTACAATGTTGCGGCGGCGGTACTGATGTCTTCAGGGAGGATCTACACCGGCGTCAATGTGGAAAGCGCGCTGCTTACGAACACTATATGTGCTGAGAGAAACGCCATTTTCCATGCTGCAGCGCAGGGTGAGAGAAGGATCATCGCAATAGCTATCGTCGGCGGACCGAATTCGGCCGACCCGGATGACCTCGCGAAGCACGACTACTGCACGCCTTGCGGGGTCTGCAGACAGGTGATGAGGGATTTTGCCCGCCCGGACAGGATGACCGTTATCTGTGCAAAGTCTGAGACTGACTACAGGGAGTGGACGCTTGAGCAGCTGCTGCCTGAGAGCTTTGGGCCTGAGGACCTCGAAGAAGATTGATCTGCATGCACTGCGGGAGAGAAACAGTATGAGCAGAGTAGAAAGAAACAAAGACCAGTACGCAAAAGAAGACCGGGCTGTGGTAGAGAGCAGACGCTCAGCTGCAGGAGGCGGAGCAGAGCGCAGCGTATACAGAGATGCTGCGGAAACTACGGCTGCATCCGGAAGGACGGCGCGTAACAGCTCTATGAGCCGCGAAGGCGATCTCGGCATCTGGGACCAGACAGAAGAAGAGAAGAGGAAGGCACGGAAGGAAGCCCGTGCGATGAACGACGGCAGACCTGAGTTTCACGGAGGCAGGGCCTTCGGTAAGCTGATCAGTGCGATCGGAACGATCCTGCTGATAGTCGCGATACTCGCATGCCTGGGACTTACGGTACCGCGCTTTGCCGGGATCGAACAGTACGTTGTCATCTCGGGAAGCATGGAGCCGGCGATCCCTGTGGGAAGCATGGCCTACTCGGCACAGACAGACCCGTCGACACTTGAGGCCGGTGACATAATCGTCTTTCACAGCGATGAGACCGGCAGCACTCCTGTCACACACAGGGTCGTAGAGAACCACGTCGCAGACGGTGAGATCATTACCAAGGGAGACGCAAACGCGCAGAACGATGCGAACCCGGTCGCCTATGCGGATGTGCTCGGCAAACTGGTCCTGCACGTTCCGATGCTCGGCTACATCGCCGCACCGATCGCTACAGTGATGGGCAAAGTTGCTATGGTATGCGTCATACTCGCAGCATATCTCCTCACAGTCGTAGGCGGCAGGCTCAGCGGGAAGTAAGGCTGCACATAAGGCATATAACCAAAAAGCAAAGAAAAAGTTAGCGGATGATTCTCCTGTGAGAAAGATACCGCTAACTTTTTTAGTGTCTTATATACTGCTATTTAACGCGCGCGATCTCTACCAGCACGTCTACCATCTTCTCGAGCGACTGTACCGGGATGTACTCCTGGTTGCTGTGGAAGTTGTGGCCGCCTGTTGAGAGGTTAGGGCAAGGCAGGCCCTTGTATGAGAGCTGAGCTCCGTCTGTGCCGCCGCGGATAGCGATGACTCTAGGCTCTACGCCGCATGCCTTGAATGCAGCCTTGGCATCGTCGATCAGGTACATGTGAGGCTCGACCAGCTCTCTCATGTTTCTGTATGCGTCTTTGATCTCGAGCTTGAGGACGTTGCCGTACTTTGCATTGATGAGGTCAGCTGCGATCTTCAGGAGATCCTTCTTCTTCTGGAAGAGTGCTGCATCATGGTCGCGGACCAGATACTGCATCTCAGCGGATGTAACGCCGCCTACGAGCTTGGTGAGGTGGAAGAATCCATCGTAACCCTCAGTGTACTCAGGTCTCATCTCCTGCGGCAGGATGCTGTCGAACTCACCTGCGATCCTTGCGGCATTGATCATTTTGCCCTTGGCTTCGCCCGGATGGATCTCCTTGCCGGTGATCGTGATGAAAGCTGTAGCAGCGTTGAAGTTCTCGTACTCGATCTCGCCGATCGGACCGCCGTCTACAGTGTAAGCGCACTCAACGCCGAATCCAGGAACGTCGAAATGGTCGGTTCCGCAGCCGATCTCCTCGTCAGGGGTAAAACCAAGTGCGATTTTGCCGTGTCTGATCGACGGGTCGTTAAGCAGGCGCTCTGCCATCGACATGATCTCGGTAACACCGGCCTTGTCGTCAGCGCCGAGGAGGGAAACGCCGTCAGTGACGATCAGGTCCTGTCCGACGTACTTCTTCATGTCAGGGAACTCTGCAGGATCGAGGCAGACTTCGTCATTCAGCCTTATGACGCTGCCGTCGTAATTCTCAACTATTCTTGCATTGCTTGCGTCGCCGGAAGGTCCCGGAGCCGTATCCATGTGGGAAATGAATCCCAGTGTGCGGTCCGTGTCCGTGTTGGCAGGGATCTCACCGTAAACGTAGCAGTGTTCTTCGTCCATGCGTACATTGCTGACACCCATTTCCTTCATCTCGTCAGCGAGCATCCTGCACAGCCTGAACTGCTTGTCGGTGCTCGGGAAAGTATCGCTTTCCTCGGACGACTGAGTGTCTACAGAAATGTACCTGAAAAATCTCTCAGTAACTTTGCTCATGATAATTGATTCTCCTTAGTAATAACATTCATCTTAGGGGAGCCGCCACCGTACGTGGTGTACGACAGTATAGAACGGGGTGCAGAACACCCATACATTATTGTAGTACGTTTTGCAAACTTTTCAACCACCTGTTTTGCCCGCAGCAGTACGAAGTACATCGAACGCACCTCAGCAAAACCGTTTTGCCCGCAACTTCACACAAAGCTCATCTTTGCCTTATTTCGGTATGCGCGATATTGTGATAAA
>CAMIWY010000109.1 GCA_946402595.1 uncultured Clostridia bacterium | reverse complement strand
TCCAGATGGCTGTTGCGAGAGCTGCAACTCCGGGAGCGGATCCTGAGACCGGGATCGTCACGAACGGAGTACAGCCTGAACATAAGGAGTCACCGATCGCCAGCGGTGCAAAATCCTTGTGGAAGTCGATACTCAACGGCATCTCCAAGGTCGATGATGATCCTGAGACAGTGCCTACACAGAGAGATCAGTACGCTGCCGCGAAAAAGAACAGCGCTTCTTATAATATGGTGCAGCCTCTTGATGCGCCGGAACACAGGATAAACAACCTGACTGACGAAAGCCAGATAGATTACACTAAAGTCCTCGGTGTGGACACCTTCTACGACAGAAAGGGCGACAGGATCGCGGGTCCGTCAAACGCTGTACAGAACGAAGGCGACAGGCCTGTTACCATGGACATGAACTTTGAGGGCGTGGACGAAGGCGATTACGGATACCGCGGAAAGACCGCACAGCCTGCTCAGAAAACACCTGAGAAGCCAAGAGGCATGGGAGGCGAACCATACAAGGGCAAAGCCGGCAGACAGTACGGACTCGGCGACCCGGATGATTACGGTCATTCGGGCGGATACGGCCTTGACGGAAGGAAGAAGTCCTCTGCCGGAAGAGGTCTTGAAGATGATACCGGATATGCCGGCGGAAACGCAGCAGGAGCAGGCGTTGCCTCGATAATGCAGCGTGAGATGAGAGAGTTCGGGGTCTCAGGAAGCGGCCTCGACGGAAGCTACGATGCTGAGAACGCTCACAGGAAGAAGCTTGCGGGCATATCTTCGGGCGACGTCAAGGGCCTAGGAGAAGAAGAGCAGGAAGCTGCGGCCAGCCGCAAGAAAGGCAAGAAGGGCCTTGAGGAGGAACCTCAGCGTTCGGCAGAAGACGAAGAACTTGCGGAGAGCTTCAACAGAAACTCCGAGGACACTTCGTACGTTTTGCCTTCACCGGCACTTCTCAAAAAACCTGCCGGGAACAAGCAGATGGCATCAGACTATCAGCTGGAGCAGAAAGCTGAACTCCTGGAGAAGACTCTCAACGACTTCGGCGTTGATGCAAAGGTACTGACTGTTACCCAGGGCGCATCCGTAACAAGATACGAGGTGCAGCCGGCTACAGGTGTCAAGGTGTCGAGCATCACAAGGCTTGCGGATGATATAGCACTCAATCTGAGAGCCAAGAACCTCAGGATAGAGGCTCCTATCCCGGGCAAAGCGGCTGTCGGCATTGAGGTCGAAAACGACAAGCCGTCACCTGTACTTGTCAGAGAACTGATCGAGTCAGAGGAGTTCGAGAATTCCAGATCAAAGATCACGTTTGTTGTCGGCAAGGACATTTCAGGCAACAACATAATCGCGGACCTGAAGGGAATGCCGCACCTTCTGATAGCAGGTGCGACAGGTTCCGGTAAGTCGGTCTGCATCAATACTATAATCACAAGTTTCCTCTATAAGGCAAAGCCGTCAGAGCTGAAGCTCATCATGATCGACCCTAAGGTCGTAGAGCTTGCCAACTACAACGGCATACCGCACCTGCTGACTCCGGTCGTGACTGATGCGAGAAAGGCTTCAAGGGCTCTGGCCATCGCGGTAGAGGAGATGGACAAGAGATATGAGCTCTTCGCAAAGGAGGGCGTCAAGGATCTCGAGTCATACAATGAGCTGATGAAGGCCAACCATGAATTCGCAAACTGCAAGCCTCAGGTCGTCATCATCATCGATGAGCTGGCAGACCTCATGATGGCGGCACCGTCTGAAGTCGAGAACTCGATCTGCAGACTGGCCCAGAAGGCAAGAGCTGCAGGAATGCATCTTATCGTAGCGACTCAGAGACCTTCAGTAGACGTTGTCACTGGTCTTATCAAGGCCAATATCCCTTCAAGGATAGCTTTCAGCGTCGCATCACAGGTCGACTCAAGAACGATCCTCGACATGGCAGGCGCTGAGAAGCTGCTCGGCAAGGGCGACATGCTGTTCTCACCGGTCGGCTCTAGCAAGCCGTACAGAGTCCAGGGCCCGTACATCTCAGACAGCGAGATCGACAAGGTCATCAAGTTCGTCAAGAAGGAAGGCGGCGGCCCGGTATATGATGAGGAGCTGCAGAACGCTATAGAGAACGCTGACAAGAGAGGTTCTTCAGAGCCGCAGGATGAGCTGACTGAGGATGCTATCGCATTCATCCTGAAGTCAAAGCAGGCGTCGGTATCCATGCTCCAGAGAAGGTTCCGCATCGGATACAACCGTGCAGCAAGGATCATTGATGAGATCGAGGAGAAGGGCATCATCGGACCTTCAGACGGATCAAGACCGAGACAGGTCCTCGTGACTGAAGATGAGTACTATAACGGCAGCTCCAATGCAGCCGCAGCCCAGGAGACCATCGACGAGATCTCACCTCAGGAGAAGGCCGAGCTGGAGGCGAAGGTGACAGGCAAGCCGCACATGAACCTCATGGGATCAAGACCTTCTGATCCTCAGCCGCAGAGAATGCCTGAGCCGGAACCTGAGCCGGAAGACTTCTATGAGTCCCGCCAGGCCTCACGCCGGACTGAGGAGCATGACAGCTTTGAGGACTCGTATGAGGAGCCTGCAGCAGGCGAAGAGACAGTAATGGCGCCGACCGGTAACGACGCAGTTGACTATTTCAACTCGCTGCCGGAGAGCGTAAGAAAGATGATACTGAATTCAGATGAGTAAGAACATATATATAGACACGCTTGGGTGTGCCAAGAATGAATATGATTCGCAGATGCTGGCAGCCGCTCTTGTTGAGAGGGGCTGCAGCATCGTGTTTGAGCCGGAGGATGCTGACATCATGATCGTCAACACCTGCGGCTTTATTGAGGATGCCAAGAAGGATTCCATCGCAAGGATATTTGAGCTTGCTGAGGAGAAGGGCCGCGGGATGAAGCTGGTAGTGACCGGCTGCCTGTCTGAGCGCTATCACGCTGAGCTGGCTGAGGAGATGCCTGAGGTGGACATGTTCTTCGGTGTCAATGACTATGACAGGCTGCCGGATATCCTTGCCGGGAGCGGCCCGGATGAAGAGCGCCTGCAGGGAAGAGGGGGCGCTGCTCCGGAAGAGACTGCAGAAAAGGCGGGCGCTGCTCCGGAGGAGACTGCACGCAGCTCTGACATGGTCGGTGATGTGCTTGATGACCTCAGATACAGGAAGAGGGATTTTGACGAGGGTGCCTATACGGGGTACCTCAAGATCGCAGAGGGGTGCAACAACGCGTGCAGCTTCTGCGCGATCCCGTCGATACGCGGGCACTACAGGTCCAAGCGTATCGAGGACTGCGTCCACGAGGCGCAGGACATGGCGGACGCAGGAATCAGAGAGCTGATCCTGATCGCGCAGGATACGTCCCAGTACGGCCGCGACCTGTACGGAAAACTCTGCCTGCCGGAGCTTCTGAGGCAGCTTTGCGCTATAGACGGCATTGAATGGATCAGACTCATGTACGTTTACGATAACGGTATTACCGACGAACTCGTTGAGACCATCGCGAATGAACCTAAGATCTGCAAGTATATCGACATGCCTATCCAGCACGTTTCAGATAACGTGCTTCACCGCATGAGAAGGCAGTCGACCGGTGCATCGATAAGGGCGGCGATCACCATGCTCAGAAAGAGGATACCTGAAGTCCACATCAGGACTACGCTTCTTGTCGGCTTCCCGGGAGAGACGGAAGAGGACATGAACGAACTCCTCGGCTTCATCGACACAATGAAGATCGACCGCCTCGGAGCTTTTGCCTTCTCCGATGAAGAAGGTACTCCATCCTATGAACTCGACGGCAAGCTGGACGAGGAGACCAAGCAGGCCAGAAGGAATGCGGTCATGGAGCATCAGCTGAGGGTCAGCGAGGAGCTCAACGAGAAGAAGATCGGCAAGGTCTATGAAGTGATCGTAGACGAGATGATAGACGAGGATGTCTATTCAGGCAGGACGAGATATGACTCGCCTGAGATCGACTGCAATGTAGCATTCAGCAGCACCCGTGACCTGTATCCTGGGGATATCGTGAACGTACGCATTGACAATGCATATGAATACGATCTTGAAGGAGAAGAGGTTCTGCAGTAATTGCTGTTTTTCGAAGCGAATAACTGCTGTTGCCAGATAACACTTTGTATCTATAAAGTAACTATAACTAAGAAGGAGTATTAGAGATGAATCTTCCTAACAAACTCACCATCGCGAGAATGATCGCTGTACCATTTTTCATCGCTGCTTTCATGCTCGGAATGTATCCTGCGGCACTTGTGATCTTCTGCGCAGCATCCATCACGGACTACTTTGACGGCAAGATAGCAAGGTCGCAGAACCTCGTTACCAACTTCGGAAAGATCATGGATCCGCTTGCTGACAAGATCCTGGTTTATTCGGCGCTGTGCCTCTTCATTGAGACAGATGCCATCGAAGCATGGATGCTGATCATTATCCTCGCAAGAGAGTTCATCGTTGCAGGCATGAGGACCGTAGCCGCATCTGAAGGGAGGGTGCTCGCTGCCGGAATGTCGGGCAAAATCAAGACTGTTCTGCAGATGATAGCTGTTATCGTCATGCTGGCAGGACACTGGCTAAGCGATTACCCGGTCATCATGACTGTCGGATACTACATCTTCATAGCTTCACTGATCATGACAGTATACTCAGGCTGTGAATATGTTATCCAGAACAAGGATGTTTTCTCGATGTAAGGTGAGAAAGGCAGAATATATATGAAGACTTCCATAATCGCTGTCGGGACAGAGCTACTGTTCGGCCAGACAGTCAATACCAATGCGACTTATCTGTCGAAGAACCTCAACCTGATGGGATTTGACGTCATGTACCATTTTGTCGTTGGCGATAACCCTGCAAGGCTCAGAGAGAAGATCGGACAGGCATATGAGGACACAGACCTCGTGATACTCACCGGAGGCCTCGGACCTACGCAGGACGACCTGACCAAGGAGATGGTCGCAGACTACTTCGGCGCTGAGATGTATTTTGACGAGAGAGCCGCAGATGATATCAGGGAGTTCTACGCCAGCCGCGTGGGCAAAATGCCTGAGAACAACCTCAAGCAGGCGTATCTTCTGGAGGGCTGCACACCGCTCTACAATGCTTCGGGAACAGCGCCGGGTTTTGCATATGAGAAGGACGGCAAAGTCGCCATGTGCTTCCCGGGACCGCCGCGCGAACTGAAGTGGCTGTTCGAAAACGGCGGACGCCAGTATCTCGAGCAGTTCATGGAAAAGAAGATGTACTACAGGGTAATCAGAACGATCGGAAGGGGCGAATCGGCCCTCGAGATGGACCTGATGCCTCTTATAGACGGACAGACGGATCCGACTATCGCGACTTATGCCAAGGAAGGCGAGTGCACTATCAGGGTCGCCTCGCAGAGAGACACTATCGAAGAGGCTAAGGCAGCCGTTGATGAGATGATAGTCAGAGTCAATGAGCTCATCGGTGAGTACATATACAGCTACGACGACGAAGAGCTTGATGTAGTCGTGGTAAGGCTTCTTAAGGAGAAGCATCTTACGATAACATCGGCGGAGTCCGCAACGGCAGGACTGTTCGCGTCGTCTATAGCTGAGGTGCCGGGAGCATCCGAGTCGCTCAAGTATGCATATGTTACATATAGTAATGAAGCAAAGATCGCACTCGGGGTACCGGCAGAAACGATAGAT
>CAMIWY010000108.1 GCA_946402595.1 uncultured Clostridia bacterium | reverse complement strand
CCGGTCATCAGTATCCGGTCGTTGCATAATCCCGGATGTACCCGTGTAATTTCTTGGTATCGCTCCAGCGCGAGAATCCGTATCCGCTTCCGAGAACAACGGTCACATAGGTGCTGCCGCCATATTTGTATACTCCGGTGAAGCAGCATCCGGCATTGCTCTCAGTTCCTGTCTTGCCTCCAAGGAAATTGCTGATATAACTGAATATGGCATTAGTCGACCAGCAAGTCCACTTTCTTCCTCTCTTCACACTTTTGATCGTCTTATACTGAGTTGCCCAGCATTCTCTTATTTCAGGGAAGGTATATGCATAAGCCGTAAGCTTTGCAAGTTCATATGCAGTGGTATAATGTCCGTCCGCATCCAGTCCGTGTGGATTCCTGAAATGAGTATTCTTCAGGCCCATTTCCTCAGCCTTGGCATTCATCATGCTTACAAATCCTGCCTCACTTCCTCCGACGCCTTCCGCTACTGCCGTTGCGGCATCATTGGAGGATGGCAGAAGCATTGCAAAGAGAAGATCCCTGTTTTTATATACATCACCTGCAGCCAGCCTTCCGCTTGCGTAAGGTGTGCGTGCTGCGTAATTTGAAATCGTTGTTGTTGAATCGATTTTGCCGCTTTCAAGAAGAAGGATGGCAGTCATCAGTTTGGTTGTGCTTGCCTGGGCATGCTGCATATCTGCTTTCTTGGAATAGATAAGGCTTCCCTCACCTTTATCATCGATTCTGTATATGCATGCAGTTCTGGCTGACAGCTTGAGGTTTTCCAGATTCTGTGTCGTAACCTTTATGTTCTCGCTGTATGCTTCAGCTGCATCATCAGTCGCAGGGACATAGATACGCCAGAGGGAATTGGTCTTCGACCTTTCCTTCTCAGGAACCGCAAAGCGGACATTTACAGCAGCTTTTTCTGTTTCAGATCCTGTTTCCTTTGCATCGTCAGCATCCTGAAGCTCTGCAGATCCAGTCATGACTGTTGACCATGTATCGTCAGCACTGTTATATCTCTGCAGCTGAACTTCTCTGCCTCCGGCAGGCTCAATGTCTGCAGTTATCTCGAGAGTCTCGCTAAGGCTCTTGTTGTAGGCAGCCGGGCAATTGCTGATTACAGTAGCCGTTTTGACTTCCGATGCAGACTGTGCTTCTGTCGCAACGGAAACATCTGCTGCTTTTGTTTCTGTTTGTCCGTTCTCAGCTGCAGCATATGTATCGGATGCTGCCATAGGCATGACCGAGGTCAGCACGAGAGCCAGCGCCAGCAATACCGAAGCAGCTCTTTTTATTACAGTTTTATTCTCTACATGATATTTCATAATGATTTCCCCGCTGTTAGTAACACTGGAGTAAAGTATCCTTTACATATTGAAAGTGTAGCATACGCAGCGGCCGTATTTTCTTAAACTCTGTTTAGCTTGATTCTCTTTCGGCTTGAAAGTCAGGATGATTTTTTCTTACCTCAGGGCATTGAATTATTGAGCTGAAAGTCCTAATATGGTATTTAAGGTTCAATTATTTAACCTTACAAGGTCTTATATGGAAATAAAATCAGCAGAAAGGAGGTATGACTATCATGGTCAAGATCAAATGGACTAACAAGTATAGCAATGAAACGGGCTATGTCGCAGCTCTTTCCAATAAAGAGCATTGCTTCATCAACACCTTTGATGAAGACGAAGCAAAGGCATACTCCGAGAAAGCTGTAAAAGGTATAATGACCAGACTTGAGTCTTTCCATGAGACAGATAACAATATCTTTGAAGTCATTCCTGCATAATGTACTTCGGATAGTCTCATTCACGAAAGCAAGCAAAACAGCTATGCCTTAATACCAGAGAAAACAGCAGCCCCGCCGTTCCCGGCAGGGCTGCTGTCGTTTTCACCGCCAAATGAAAACGCAATGTGCGAATAATATCATTTCCTGTATTCGTATATTAGCTTATCATATATATTGTCACCGGCTTTCAGACCGCCCTTTTCAGACTGGATAATCTTCATGCCGGATTTTTCAAGTACTTTCTTTGAAGCAGTGTTCTCTGCAGCACACCAGGCAGTCACGCAGGATATACCCTCATTTTCTGTCAGATGCTCAAGCACTTTCTTTAACGCTTCCGTCGCCAGACCGCGTCCCTGCCATTCTTTTGCAACGCTGAATCCAACCTCTATCTGTCCATCCTCATAGTCATAGGCTCCTATCGTCCCGGCAACAGTATCGCCACGTACAGCCATCACCCATGAGTATGAATGCCCGTCTTCATAGCTGCCGATAAAATGCTGAACAGTCTCAAGCGCCATCTCAGGTGTTGCATAAGGATTCCACCCGGAGTATTTATACATATCAGGGTCTGACCCGAAGTATTTATACAGCTGCTCAGCATCATCGGGATGGTATCTTCGCAGGACCAGGTTCTCCGTCCGCAATTCGGCAGTTCCATGAGGATCCATTTCTTCAGCTTCTCCTTTTATCTTGATCTTACGATAGCTTTCATTACTTCTCTGTATGCAGCGAAGAGAACTCCTGCGACCGGCCAAACTATCCAGGTAATCTCCCATCTCATGGTCACAAAACTCCAGCCAAGATATACTGCAGTTGCGATTGCCCAGTAGATACCGTCATACTTACCGGCTTTCTTGTTGAGTCTGGTGTAGTCGCCTTCTTCGAGCAACCTGTCATAGCCGCCCTGTCTTATGCAGGTCAGCACAATCAGCTTGACGCCGGCAGCTACTATGATCAGCATCGCAGCAACCCCGGCAATAGGAAGCAGGTCAGTATTGTTGGAATACCTCGTCATTTCCATGATCAGCATCGGCACAGCACCGATAATACACATCATTATTCCTAAGATCAGAAGTCTGGTGTGCTTCTCGGCATAGCCATCCCTGCGCTCCCTGACCATCCCGCTGACTCCATACTCTGTATCGATGGCTGTATTGTCCAGGTATTCATACGGCTTTCCGCGCATGCCCTCCCTTACAAACAGAGCGACCGCGATCGCAACTATGATAATAAGTATTGCAGTTCCGCCCGCCTCGGCAGCCGCAGTGCTGAGACTTATAAAACCAGCTTCAGCCAGCCCTGATACAACTATAAGCAGAACAGGCGACAGGATGCACATCATTACTCCTGTAGAGATCCGGGATGCTGCGCGCTCGTTGTGTTCAAGAAATAAGGAAGCCTCTTCCATGGAGACACTTCTGACGGCATCTTCGAGACCTCTGTCGACCGGTGCTGTTTCATTCGGGTCTGCAATTTCCATATCGTCTCTCAGAAGATAGTCTGTGCTGACGCCGAATATCTCTGACATCATTACTATCTTCTTCATATCAGGAACTGCCTGAGCTCCTTCCCACTTGGATACCGACTGTCTCGATACGCCGAGCTTGTCTGCCAATTCTTCCTGTGACCAGCCGTTTCTCTTCCTGTTTTCTATAATCTTGTCTGCTAATATCATTTCTGTTCCTCCTGATTCAAGTGCTTTCCTTTGTGCTTGCAACTGTAATTTACAGTTTTGGGAGGTTGCACTCTACCAATCAGGCTTTTCAATCTGTCAACCAGTAGTTGCAACTGGCTCTTCTTTATTATTTTATCGATTACTGCAGGGGAATACAATTGACAGATCCGCATTTATCATAAAGCGGGTACCGGAAGAAGGTCTGAGCGAAGAAAAAGCAGCAGTACTTCTTTCAGAAATACTGCTGCAGTCGCCGGGCAAAAAGCCCGATCTGTATCTTTGCAGCTCTTCACTTGTGTCTCAGATGGTTGATTCCTTTTTCGGTTTCAGTCTCTATATCAACAGTTCCGATAAGCGTGTCATCTTCGCAGCTAAATACTCCTATCATATTGCTGAAGCCGACTTTTTCCTTTTCTGTCAGGCAGTTTCCCTGAGAGTCTATGACACTTGTATAGTAGTCCTCACTTGAGATATCTATATCGGACAGCAGTTCTCCAGCGGTCGTTCCCTCAGGTATTATGCCTATTGTTGTCCTTCCTGTATCGGAATATACCAGATAGCCCGTATTCTCCAGATTGGTGTCGGTGATGACCTTTGCCGGAAGATTGATCTTTTCATATATGTCGTTCTCGATATTGACAGGCACAAGTGCGTAACCCTCGTAATCTCCTATGCCCTTGATATAAGCATATGATTCCGATCCTATATCTATATTCCTTATGCCTCCGATAATATAGTCGACGCCTTTTACAAGATGTTTGCCTTTGTAATGGATCCCGAATTCAGGCAGTACCGGATCACCTGTATAGTCTACATAGGTGTTTCCGGAGATGTTTATTGCCGATTCTTCGGTCTTCTTATCAATATACCAGTAATTGATATCGACTCTGCCAGTTGATCCGGAATCAATGTCATCCAGCCTCGCTGAGCTGCTGTACTGCCATTTTGTATAGGCACATTCTGAATTAATGGAGTTACTGTATTGAGCTATCCATAAGTCTGTATTATCAGGCAGGGCACGGCCATTATTCAGATAATTAGCGAAGAAATATGAATTTGCATATATACCGGCATCATATCCATAAGACTGAACAGTTTTGCAGAAGGCCTGAGTTGCTGCTGCAGCATCCTCCTCTGAGAGTCCACTGAGTCTGCTGCCGCCCTTGTTAAAGAACTCATAGTCCATATATACAGGCAGCATGAGATCTTCAGGTCCTATTCCAAGCTTTTGCAGTCTTGATATGGCAGCCTCTGCCTCCCTTGCACCCTCTTCAGCATTTATTGCCTGAGAGAATACATAGACACCGCACATCATCCCGGCCCGTTTCGCATTATTATAGTGTTCCCTGAACGATTTGTCGGACTCAATATTGCCCGATCTGCTGAGCGTAACTGAAATCCGCATTATAGCAAAATCTATTCCCGATGCCTTTGCAGCTTCCCAGTCTATGTCATCGTCCTGATAGGACGATACATCAACGCCATCTACGATAAGAGAATTGCGGAATCGCTTATCATGTACACGATTGTCACTGCGGTCATCATAAGCCGCCGACACCTCAATGCCGGCAGTGGATATCGCAAGTATTAAAAGTAACATGACAGTAATTGCCTTCTTCATCATTCTCCTGTTCTAAGAAACGGGCATAAAAAAAACAGCCGCCTAATATATTTAACATTTAACTCCTTTGCTGTAAAGACTGTATATTCGTTATATGTTGATTATATGATGGCCTATCCGGGAATTCTTACCTTAACCCTTCTTCTGCTTATCCCTGTATCATCTTTCGAATCTCACTATATATGCTCCGAGAACCTGTCTGCATGCAAATAACAATTACCGTCATCTCTTTTTCTTTTCCGGCAGCTCTTCCCACATGCTCCGGACAAGCCTGCACAGAAATTCCCTATTATCAATATCATCTGCCAGGATCATTTCTTTTGCCCCGTCATATGGAAGTTCCATTGTTGCATCCGGCATAAGCTTCACCGCTGATGGTACAGGTTTCACCAGCAAACGATCATCGTAAATTCCGCCGAATACTCTTCCGCGATAATACAGAATGTATTCACCCATCATCGCTCTAAAACTTACTTCATCAAGTTCTGACAGTTGTTCAAGGACAAAGTCCAGATATTCTTTAGATGATGCCATGTCAGCCTCCTATACGTTCACAAGCTTCAGAAATTTTTTATCGTTCATCTGCTCATTCGTAATGTATTCTCCGTCATGGAACAGCGCAT
>CAMIWY010000107.1 GCA_946402595.1 uncultured Clostridia bacterium | reverse complement strand
GCCGAAGGGAGGTAGACCCTATGGAGGTTCGCATCAACAGAGAAATAAGAGACTACACAGAGTCAATGTTCTTCGGACTGTCGCTGAGGCAGTTCTTTTTTTCTGTCCTTGCATGCGGCGTGGCAGTCGGTATCTACCTTGGTCTCAATCCCATTCTCGGGACTGAGACCACCAGCTGGCTGTGCATAGTGGCGGCATTCCCGTTCGCAGTTATGGGGTTCCTGAAGTACAACGGTATGACTGCAGAGAAATTCATTGCTGCATGGATCAAATCGACATTCATGATCCCTAAGGTGCTGCTGTTCGGAAATACCAATTACTACTATGAAGTGATGGCGGGCGACAGTGAAGAGCATGGGAAAAAGAAGACGTTTCACAGACGTGGTTCGAGGCACAAAAGGTATTCCAACCGCAAACAGGGTGTGAAGAGCAATAAACAGAAGAAACGAAGGAAAGGAGCTGATGGCAATTGATCAAAACACTTACTAACGTCCTCAAGCAGGACAAGGAGAAGTTTGCTGTGCCGAAGAAGGTGCAGGACATCATCCCCGTCAGATCCATCTGGACTGACGGCGTTTTCATGACAGGGAAGAACAAGTTCAGCAAGATGTGGCGGTTCACAGACATCAACTATGCTGTTGCGTCGAGGGACGACAAGGCCGGGATGTTCCTCGGCTACTCTGAACTCCTGAACTCGCTGGATTCCGGCTGCACGGCCAAGATTACCATCAACAACCGCAGGCTCAACATGCTCGATTTCGAGGATCGGATACTTCTGAAGATGGTGGGCGACCCGCTTGATGTCTACCGCAGGGAGTATAACGACATGCTGACCGATAAGGCGACCGGCAGCAATGCGATCATTCAGGACAAGTATATTACCATCTCGGTAAACCGTAAGAGCATCGAGGATGCCAGACTGTACTTCGCCAGGATAGGAGCGGATCTTACCGCGCACTTCTCAAGGCTCGGCTCAAAGTGCATCGAGATGACGGCAAATGACAGGCTGCGCATCATCCACGACTTCATGAGGACGGGCGAGGAAACCTCATATCACTTCGACCTGAAGGATCACATGAGAAAGGGTCATGACTTCCGTGACTATATCTGCCCGGATGTATATGAGAATAACGCTGACTATTTCAAAGTCGGAAATCGGTTTGGTCGTGTTTTGCTTCTCAGGGACTATGCGTCGTATATATCCGATGATATGGTGGCGGAGATCACAGACCTCAGCAGGAACCTGATGCTATCGATCGATATAGTGCCGATCCCGACCGACGAGGCGGTAAAGGAGGTCGAGCAGAGGCTGCTCGGCGTTGAGACCAACATCACCAACTGGCAGCGCAAGCAGAACATGAACAATAACTTCTCCGCTGTGATCCCGTACGACATGGAGCAGCAGAGAAAGGAGACGAAGGAGTTCCTGGACGACCTGACTACAAGAGACCAGAGGATGATGTTTGCGGTTCTGACGCTGGTTCATACGGCTGACTCAAAGAAGCAGCTCGACAATGACACGGAGGAGATCCTCACTATCGTCAGGAAAAGGCTCTGCCAGATGTCAGTGTTGAAGTATCAGCAGCTGGACGGGCTGAAGACTGCTCTGCCGTTCGGTGTGCGCAGGATCGATGCCTTCAGGACACTGACGACTGAATCACTTGCGGTGTTCATGCCGTTCAGGGTGCAGGAGGTCTATGACAGCCACGGCATCTACTATGGCAACAATGTTATATCCAAGAACATGATCATCGCAGACCGCAGGAGGCTGATGAACGGCAACTCGTTCATCCTCGGCGTGCCTGGCGGAGGCAAGTCCTTCACGGCGAAGAACGAGATAGTGAATCTGATGCTCTCTGGTGATGCGGACATCATTATCATCGACCCTGAGTCGGAGTACGGACCGCTCGTCAGAGCGCTCGGCGGAAGCGTGATCAACATATCCGCCAACTCGCCTAACCACATCAACGCGATGGATATGTCGAGAGACTATGGCGAGACTGATCCGATCATCGAGAAGAGCCAGTTCCTGCAGTCGCTCTGCGAGCAGATAGTGGCGGGGCACAAGTTCCAGAAGGGCCAGCAGTCTATCATAGACCGCTGCACAGAGAACGTGTACCGCTACTACAAGCAGGGCAACTATATGGGCACGCCGCCTACACTGGCAGACTTCAGAGAGGAGCTTCTGAAACAGCCTGAGCCTGAGGCGCATTCACTGGCGCTTGAGCTTGAGCTTTTCACCAGAGGCTCGCTCAACACCTTCGCGAAGCAGACGAATGTGGACACCAGCAATCGACTGATCTGCTACGACATACTCGAACTCGGCGAGCAGCTTAGAGCCATCGGCATGCTGGTCATACTGGACTCCATCCTCAACAGGATCACTCAGAACAGGCAGGCCGGAAAGCGCACGTATATCTTTATCGATGAGATTTATTTGCTGTTTATGCACGAGTATTCGGCGCAGTTCCTGTATAAGCTGTGGAAGAGGGTGCGTAAGTACGGAGCCTTCTGTACAGGAATCACCCAGAACGTGGCTGACCTGCTGCAGTCGTACACGGCGAGGACGATGCTCTCCAACTCCGAGTTTATCGTGATGCTGAATCAGGCAGCGACAGACCGTATTGAGCTGGCGAAGCTTCTGAACATTTCCAATGAGCAGCTGTCGTATATAACAAATGTGGATGCGGGTCACGGACTGCTGAAGGTCGGATCGAGCCTTGTCCCGTTCGAGAATAAGTTCCCGAAGGATACAAAACTCTACGCCTTGATGACAAGCAAATTCGGAGAGGGTTATTTTGCAGGCAATGCCAATATGCCCGGCGATCCATCGAATATGCCGCGCGTCAATTCTGACGAGCAGGAGATCCTGAGGAAGATCCGTGAGGTGGCTGCAAGCAACGCAGACTTCGATGAGATGGTCAGGAAGTATCTGAATCCTGAAGAAACCGCCATTTCGTGAGAAAACAGCTCTGAAGAAACCGCCATTTCGTGAGGCAGACCCCCGGAGAACTGAAAAAGGAGCGGCAAATCCGCTCCGGATACATGAGCGACTCATATATCGGGAGTCTTATTTTTTTGACCGATTTAGGGAAGGAGGGATAACAAGTGGCGGATATAAAGACAAGAGATGTTACCAGAGGCACGATTAAGACTCTGGACAGAGCAGCAAGCTCCATGCATCACCTGAAGGAAGAAACGATCAGGAGCAAGGCTGCAGATATTGGAAGAAGAAATGACAGTGAGTCTGCGGGCACATATGCGCAGGATACTGCAGAGCACTGCGCAGGTGACGGGGCAGCTTTTGCTGCAAGAGCAGGCGTAGAGATGATGCTTCAGTCAAGGGAGAAATCGGCATATGGCGCAGAGCTGTTTCCGGATGCCGGTGAGCCGGGGCTGCATGACAGCATAAGGCCAGCAAAAGCAAATGGAATTGCATCAGATAACGAGACCCGGATACAGCAGGCCTTCAGAGAACAGGGCATCAGGACTATCCGAAACAGGCAGGAAAGAGCAAAGCTTGCTGATATGGAGGTTGTCCAAAATGCCGAAGAGGACAGGCTGACGGGACGCATCAGAAGAGCTTCGGTAAACAGAAACAAAAAACTATCACGTTACAGTACGGGCAGAACTGCCAGGAATCGCCGGAAGACTGTAAAAACTGAAGACATCAGTCTGAGACGCAGAAGAGAACATGCAATAAAGCGTATTACAGAGAGAAATGCAGGAAGAGGCTTTTGGGGACAGATCACAGTATTCGGAACTAAAGATTCAGGGGAAGCTACTCGCGGAACAGGAAGACTGCTGAAAGGCATTGCAGAGGGGGCAAAAGCACTTCTCAGCACAATGTCTGCCGGCGGCGCCGCAGCAGTCGTCATTCTGGTGATTATGATACTCTTCGGCGCTGCATTCGCATTCAACGAGGACGGAAGCTATGTTGAAGGAAGCGGGGATGCCACCATAGTAGAAGTCGCCAGAGGTGAACTCGGTAATGTCGGCGGTGATAAGTTCTGGAAGTGGTACGGCTTCAACAGTCATGTTCACTGGTGTGCCTGCTTTGTCAGCTGGTGTGCGGATCAGTGCGGATATATAGAAATGGGGATAATCCCTAAGTTCGCGGTTGTAGGTGATGGAGCAAACTGGTTCAAAGCTCGTCACCGGTGGGCAGGACGAGGCTATAAGCCTAAACCCGGCGACATCATATTCTTCGATTTTGAACAGGACGGGCTGCTCGATCATGTTGGGATAGTTGAGACCTGTGATGGGAAAACAATCACGACCATAGAGGGCAACAGCGGGAATGCCTGCAAAAGACTGACCTACAGCGTTGGCAGCTCACAGATAGCAGGCTATGGACTGACCATGATACCGGGCGGGGGAAGCAACGCACAGAAGATAGCCAGAAAGGCGACACAACTGGCATATCCCGGTTCACCGGATGAAGCGAAATACCACGGAGGAAAGCCTACTCCTGCATATGCGGCGGCTCTTGAACGTGCTTATCCTCACAGAGGCAGATGGGGTAAGCCGTCGAGAGATGGAGCAAGCTGTGATGTGTTCGTTGGTGTATGTCTTGTTGACAGCGGTGTGGATAAAGACTTTCCAAGAGGATACAGAGATCAGAAGACCAGACTGGCAAGCAGAACTGATCTTTACGAATGCGTGGCCAGCATCACCTCGGGCAGTATCCCCGAAAACATCCTCAAAGATGGAGATATCGTCCTGTATGACAAGAGCAATGGTGGCTGTCACATATTCATTGTAGTAGGAGGCAAGGCTAAACAGGCCGGTCATGACAATTTCTATCCAAGAACCAATTCGCTTGGCAATAAGCTGAAGATATCAGGAAAGACGCTGATAAGAGTCTACAGAGCTAAAGGCTGATGATTATCCAATATGATCATTGGAGTGTAGCATTTTACTCTGAAATATCGTATACTCTGCAAGGCTGCTGCGGGAAGTTCCCCGGTTGCCTTGCAGAAACGGCATTTACTAAAACTGAAGATACAAAGGAGACAATTGCAATGACAAAAGCAGAATTCGTAGAAAAGTATGCAGAGAAGACAGGAATGAGCAAGAAGGATGCTGCGGAAGCAATAAAGGCTTTCTTCGAAGTAACAGCTGACGCACTGAAGGCAGGCGACAAAGTAGTATTCCCTGGCACATTCAAAGCTGAGGTTACTGAGAGAGCAGAGAGAACCGGCCGTAATCCTATAACAGGCGCCGAGATGGTTATCCCTGCAAAGAAAGTTATCAAGGTTAAGTTCTCAGACAAACTGCTCGGCTGATATTAAAATAGGAAGGCGAGGAAAGAGACCTCAAGAGATGTTCAGTTTCTATAGAGGTCTCTTTTTGTTTGCCTGAATGGTGCTCTCAATCAGCAGGGCGAGAAGCAGACTCTTATAAAACAGTTGCGACTGTTCCTTGCGAGGAATAAAATATAATTGATTTTTTACATAGCAGTTTTTGGAGGATAAGATGGAATACCTTACTACTTCTCAGATTGCAGAAAAGTGGAACCTATCACGAAGAAGAGTGTCTAAACTATGTGCTGAGGGACGCATAGAAGGTGCTATTATGATGGGCAATATATGGTTTGTTCCAGAGAATGCCAGAAAACCGGAAGATAAAAGAAAAAGAGAAAAATAGTTGAGCATGGAATCGCAAGCTAACATCGTCCTTGATATTAATGAAGACGATATAAATAAAATTGAAAAAGATCTTCTGTCGATTCTCCTGATG
>CAMIWY010000106.1 GCA_946402595.1 uncultured Clostridia bacterium | reverse complement strand
GACGCCGATGACCACAGCCAGGCCTACATGCTTGGCGATGTTGTCGACCCATGTGAAAACATATCCTGAATGTGTGATGAACGTTCCTGCGATCAGCTCACACAGGTTCCACACAACGACGAATGCGATAATGTAAGCAGCATTTATTTCTGTTTGTTATACTGCGCTTCTGATCTCTCCTTTCAGACGCAGCCATAAAGAATTGATTGTCTGTTATAGTGAGTTCCGGATCTCCTCTTCTGTCTGTGCCAGGATACTCATGAACTCGCGCGAGGATATCCTCAGCGCGCCGTGTTCGAATGAATCCTGCTGGACCAGCATGTCCGAGCTGACGACATATATCCTGCGGTTTTTCATTGCATTGGTCATGAGTCCGATGCGGATGTCTGCGGGCTCGTTCTCAGAGGTGAAAATGACTCTCACCCCGAGATGATCCTCTTCATATCCTTCGCCGCCGCTGACATTGTATGCGTCAAATATGACGACTGTCTCGCTCCCGGTATACGAAGCATAATTGCAGAGCCTCTCCAGAAGCTGGTCTCTCGCTCCGCCCATGTCCTTCTTCGCAAGGTCCGTGAGGTATTCGTCTGCATGGATGAGATTGTAGCCGTCTATGAGAATAACAGGTCTCTCCTCCGGCGCAGACTGAGTCTTTTTCTTCTCATGTTTCTCACGGATCTGCCGGTTGCGGAGCTCGTCAGCCGCCTTCTGCTCCTCCGTCTTCTCAGGCATTTCGTATTCAGGGCCGAATCTGTTCTCCCTTGCAGACCTGCCCGTACGGTCCTTAGACGGTCCATAGGTCCGCTCGAATATCATGCGGAGCTCCTTCTCGGCAGCGAGCTGGCGCTTCCTGGCCTCTGAATCAGACCTGCCTCCGCGCATGGAGCCGGTGGATCCGCCCCTGTCTGCAGCGTCATCTGTAAACATGCCGGCTGCAGCTCCGTAAGCTTCCGGTCCGCCCGTTCCGCTGCCTGAGCCTGCGGGATTCCTGTATCTTCTGAGCACGCTGCCTATATGCATGTGTTCAGGTACTTCATCCCACTTAACGATATCGCTGCCGCCGTGTGACACGAATACCGAGTCAGCAGGGTTGTCTGTGTCTCTCTCAGGATCATATCCGGATTCCTCTATGATCCTCTCAGCATCATGGCACGGTGCGTACCCCGCAGGGGTGCATGTAAGCCTGCCCGTCCCGGATGTATAGGATATCAGTGTCTGCTGGTATCCTGCGATCTCAGATGCAGGCACACGCCCGCGTATCCTTGAAGTATCTCCTTCCTGCTCAAGAGAATCCTGCGTTCCGCCCATGTGCTGTATGTCCGTCATCGCACGCCCTACAGCCTGCGACGGCAGCTCGATCTCGTATTCATTCCACGGCTCAAGCAAGGCAGCCGCACCGGCAGCGCGAGCCTGCATCAGAGCATTCCTGACCGCCCTGTATGTCGCCTCGCGAAAGTCCCCGCCGCTCGTATGCTTGTCATGAGCTCTGCCCGCTGCAAGAGTTATCCTTACATCAGTGACCGGTGCTCCTGTCAGAGTACCTCTGTGCTCTTTCTCATCTATGTGTGTGAGTATCAGCCGCTGCCAGTTCCTGGCAAGCTCATCCTCAGGCGTTATGCTGCTTATGACTACCCCGCTGCCCGGTTCGCCCGGCTCAACTATGAGGTGCACCTCAGCATAGTGCCTCAGCGGCTCGAAGTGCCCGACACCCTCGAAGACATCTGTAACCGTCTCAAGGTACAGCACCTTGCCGCTCCCGAATGTAACATCGTAGCCGTACCTGTCTTTTATCATTGTGGTCAGGACTTCCAGCTGGACCTGCCCCATGAGCCTTATCTCTATCTCGCCCGTCTCCTGTATCCTTCGTACACTGAGTGACGGGTCCTCCTGAGCGAGCTTCTCAAGATCCTTCATCACAAGGTACGGATCCATTCCGGCAGGTCCGCTGACCGTATACACCATGAAAGGCCTGATCACAGGATCCTCTGCAGGCATCTCAGCTCCGAGAGAGTCTCCCGGCATCACATCCGGCAGGCCAGTCAGAGCACATACCGTTCCGGCCTCAGCCTCGTTCACCGGAGTGAACCGGCTGCCCGAATACATCCTGATCTGATTGATCTTGGTCTCGCTGTCTTCCTGTTCTCTTCCCTGCACTTTGTGGTGCACAGCTACGGTGTCCCTGGCTCTCAGGGCACCGCCTGTTATCTTTGCGAAGACCAGCCTGCTCCCGTCATCACCGGCAGCCGTCTTGTATATCCTCGCTCCGAACTCATCGCCGTATTCAGGCATGATAGTGAACCTGCCGAGAGTCTCCAGCAGCTCCTCTATCCCTTCAAGTTTCAGCGCCGAGCCGAATATGCAAGGCACTATCTCGCACCTTCTGATTGCCTCAGCGATGCTCGCATCATCAGGAGCTCCTTCGAGCTCACCTTCGAGCACCATGTCCGCAAGCTCAGGTGAGTGCAGGGTTATGTCATCTATAAACTTCTCCAGGGCAGCAGCTTTCTTGCCGCCTCTATCACTGCATCTTCGTGCGGAGGCATCTCCGCTCTCAGGCGTCCCGCTGAAGTCCACGCCCTCAAGCACTCCGCTGAAATCCACCGGCCCGCATCCGAGTTCATCCGCGAGCTCTGCGAGGATGTCCTCCTTCTGCCTGACCGCGATATCCATCTTATTTATGAACACGAAAACAGGGATGCCCCTGTCAAGGAGCAGCCTGTACAGAGTCCTCGTATGCGCCTGCACGCCTTCCGATCCGCTGACCACCAGAAGTGCATAGTCTATCACGGACAGCGCGCGCTCCATCTCCGCCGCAAAGTCGACGTGTCCCGGAGTGTCGATAAGTGTGAATTCAGTCTTCCTGCCTTCCGGGCCGGCTGTGAACAGGGCCTGCCTCGAAAAAACAGTGATCCCGCGGTTCCGCTCTATCTCGCTGTCATCGAGAAAAGCGTCGCCGTGATCGACCCTGCCGATTTTCCGGAGCTCACCTGTTCTGTACAGGATGGCCTCAGATAAGGTCGTTTTGCCTGCATCGACGTGTGCAAGTATGCCGAGAGTTATTCTTGATTTCTTCGTGTTTCTGTCTGTCATAAATTGACCGGGCGCCTCTTCCTACAAACCGGCGTTCAGCAGATACCCCGATCCGGAGCTCTGTCGTTTCTGCTACTTCTCAGCCAGATACTCAACGATAGTATGAGCGGCTATATTGCCCTCTCCTACGGACTTGGCTATCTGATAAGGTCTTCCGGTGCAGTCTCCTGCAGCGAAAACGCCCTTTATATTGGTGTTCATCGCTCTGTCGACGATAATATGTGCTCCGTCAAGTTCGAGATCCTTGAGAAGAGTCGTCGGTGCGATCGAGTTTCTGAGGCAGAAAATGCCGTCAACAGCCACCTCAGTGTCGTCTGTGAGGATGACTCCGTCTGCCTTGAGCCCGCCTTTGATCTTCTTCACAGGCTTTGGCAGCATCTCTATCTTACCTGCGTTCCCGCCTTCTGCTCCGCTGCCGTTTCTGCCGTACTTTCCGCCGGCATATCCGGATGCTACGTACACTTTGTCGGCGAGTTCAGCAAGATAGTCGACCTCATGCTCGAATCTCTCGTCGCCGCAGAATACTGCGATCGTTTTGCCCTTGTATAGGAAGCCGTCGCAGGTAGCGCAGTAGCTGACTCCGCGGCCGAGCATCTCCTCTTCGCCTTCGAATCCCTTGGCAGCAGCAGCTCCTGTAGCCAGCAGGATGGTCCTGGCCTGATATACATCCGAACCGGCCGAAAGCATGAACATATCGCCCATCGGCATGATGGCGGTGACCATCTGCTCCGTGATCTCAAGTCCCATCTCCTCTGCATGTGCCTCGAACCTGCCTATGAGGTCCTTTCCGGAGATGTATCCCATTCCCGGATAATTCGCGATCTTCTCGGACTTCTCGACCTTGGTGCTGAGGTTCTTCGCTCCCAGCCATATGAAGCTCTTGTTGTGCAGCTTGAGGTTGATAGCCGCGGACAGTCCCGCAGGACCTGTTCCGATTATTGCAACATCATAAATGTCCATTATTCTCTCCTTTTCCGTCCCTATCTGTTACAGATACCCTTTCAGTCTTACAATTGTTTCCCATCATATGTGAGCGCCTTCCGGCACTGCACAGAATTCCAGCCTGATTGTATCATAAACTCCCGTCCTGCAGACATAAAAATGCTCCGGATAAGGGATCAGTTCCTTCCGGAGCATTCTGTATCGATTCAGTCCGTCATACTGCCTCTATA
This sequence comes from uncultured Clostridia bacterium, assembly GCA_946402595.1. Classification (GTDB taxonomy): domain Bacteria; phylum Bacillota; class Clostridia; order Peptostreptococcales; family Anaerovoracaceae; genus Crickella. Next base: position 1,495 of record CAMIWY010000106.1, on the reverse strand, counting down.
ATGCGACCTGCTCGGTGCCGGTTACCTTGTAATCGGTCCCCTTCAGCAGGCGGGCAAAATCCGCTTCGCTCTTCTCGCTTTTGGAGAGGACTTCGGCTCTTGCGCGGCCGAGATTGACATGCGCCCATGTGTCGCCGGATGCATTTATTGCATTCTCTACTCTGGCAGCACAGTTGGAGCACATCATGCCCTCGATACCTACGTTGTACTTGTACGGATAATGCGATTCATCCGTATCTTCTACAGGCTTTGCAAGTACGGACTCAGCGCCGCCGCAGCAGCTTGCGCCCTTCGACTTGCCTCTTGCCTTCTGGATTGTGCTGTACACTGCAAAAGCAATAAGTGCACAGCCCGCAATTATTATTACAGTTGCCATTTTACGCCTTTCATATTCCCGTTCGCTCTTCATTCAATGGTAACGGGATGATGTTTGCTACAATATGTTATCACTATGCTTCATTGAACGCTCCCGCCACTTAGTCTGACGACTTGAAGTGGGGGATTCCTGCTTCTCAGAGAACTGCGCTCGCTCCTTAGAACTAACGTCTCACATTCTCTCCACAGGCGTAGATTCCCGTGCGACCCACGGTATTTTTTTTAACTTGTGTTTTCTTATGGCTCAGGATGCAATCATCTCAAGACCCTTGGCCAGTATGTTGACCGCGGCATTCATGTCGCGGTCATGGTTTGTCCCGCAGGCAGGACAGGTCCAATTACGTATCGTTAGATCTCTCACTTTCCTGTTCTGACGGCCGCAGCAGCTGCATCTCTGACTGGATGGATATGTCCTTGGCACCTTGATCAGGATCCCCCCTCTGTCTGCCATCTTGTATCCCAGTTTTCGGAAAAACTCGCTCCATGATGCGTCAGATATCGACTTTGCCAGTCTGTGGTTTTTCATCATTCCCTTCACGTTAAGATCCTCTATGCAGACGACTTGGTTATCGCTCGCCAGTCTATAGCTGACCTTATGCTGGAAGTCATTCCTGATGTCTGCCACCTTCTCGTGCTCTCTTGCCAGTCTTTTCCTTGCCTTATCCCGGTTTCTCGAGCCTTTCTTCTTCCTGGACAACTCCCTTTGGAGTCTGCGTATGCGTTTCTCATGTTTAGACAGCGTCCTCGGATTTTCTATCTTATTATTCTCTGAATCTGTGTACAAAACTGTCAGTCCGGCATCTATTCCGACTTTGCCGCCGTTATTAGAAAGGATCTCATATTCCTCTTCTACCTGTAGGGATATGTAATATCTGCCGCTCGATTTTCTTGATACTGTCGCGCTGATTATCCTGCCTTCGAAGCCTCTTGTATTGACTACCTTTACTTTGCCTGCCTTAGGTAGTCTTATGGCATCTCCTTCTATCCGGATGCTGTCATTGTTATTCATTGTCCGGTAGCTCTGATCAGATCTCTTCCTCTTGAACTTCGGATAGCCGGCCCTCTTAGCGAAGTAGTTTTTATACGCATTGTCCAGATGTCTCAGGCTCTGCTGCAGTGC
>CAMIWY010000105.1 GCA_946402595.1 uncultured Clostridia bacterium | reverse complement strand
GGTGTTTCCGCTGGTACAGCTGACATCCGCATGAAGACTCATACCGGTGCTGTTACTACCTTCCCTGTCAAGGTTTCCAGGCCGGGCACTGCTCAGGCGATGATCGACACCTTCAACGCATGGATGGGATACAGCAGGATCAACGGCAAGCAGCACGGAATCATCGACATATACAATTCCGTTTTGCCTTGGCCGGCAGGATACAAGATGAAATACTCTGACGCATGGTGCGACGCTACAGTATCGGCAGCCGCCATCAAGACAGGTTGCGTGAACCTGATCGGAAGAGAGTGCAGTGTCCCGAGACACATCAAGATCTTCCAGGCACTCGGCATCTGGCAGGAGGATGGAACCATCACTCCAAGGCCTGGCGACATCATCGTATACAGCTGGGGCAGATTCAGACAGCCTAACAATGCATCCGCTTCTCACATCGGTCTCGTTGTCAAAGTCGAGGGCAGACAGATCACCTGCATCGAGGGCAACAGAGGTATCGGAATCGTAGCAACACGTGAGATCCCGGTAGGCTGGGGCTGCATCCGCGGCTACGCTCAGCCAAAATATGACAAGTAATGTGTCAGAAGGGACGGTCCTTTTTGACACACCCCATGATGACACCGGGGACGGTTCTCCCTGTCATCATCAGCCAAAAGTCAACAACACACAATGACCCTCCTCAAGTCATAAATGTGTAACCATTTCAAAAGCGCAGGCACTGCGATCGACCCGAATCGATCCGGAAGCCTGCGCTTTACTTTTTATGACAATGGGGACGGTTCTCACTGTCATAAAAGCTGACAGTGAGAACCGTCCCCGGTGTCATCATACTTCTTCAACTACACTGAACGCATACGTGGTGCGGGATGTGAACTCTTCACCCTCTCTCAGGATACCTCCCGGGAAGTTTTCCTTATTAATGGTGTCCGGCCAGAACTGCGACTCGAAGCATGCCGCGCTTCTCTTTCCGTATACTGCGTCGTCCTTGCCCAGCTCATTATCCAGCCCATTGGCGGTGTACAGCTGGATGCCCGGCAGATCAGTAGATACTGTCATCCTGATGCCGCTGTCCGCCGCATACATGGAAGCTGCCTCACGGTATTCTCCCTGCCCGTTTCCGATCACGAAGTTGTGGTCATATCCGCCGCCGAACCTGAGCTGCTCATAGTCGGAATTGATTTCCTTGCCCAGCTCCTTCGGCTTCCTGAAGTCCATCGGTGTCCACTTCACTTCAAGCAAAGTCCCTGTCGGGATGCTGCGTCTGTCGGCTTCGGTAAATGATTCCGCACCGATCCACACCTCCTGGGTGAGGACTGTCCCGCTGTTATGCCCGTTCAGGTTGAAATAACTGTGGTTGGTCAGATTGAGCGGCGTTTCCAGTGCAGTCTTACACTCCTCATCAGCCGTGCTGCTATCTGCCTGTCCGGGCAGGGCCGATTCCTTTTTCTTATTGAACGCAGCCTTGTAATCCAGATGCAGCTCATTGTCATCTGTCAGCGTGTAGGTCAGCTCGATATGAATGTCTCCCGGGAATCCCTGATCCCCGTCCGGGCTGTCGAGAGTGAAAGTCATGCTGTCACCTGATGCATGACGCACATCAGTGGTATCCGTTCCGGAATCGACCGCATTGGTCATCCCTGCGTCTCTTCCTCTGCGCTCGCGGCTCCAGTCGTTCATGCTTTCCGTCGCATATGTGGCTGCGATGTCTCCTGTGCTGACTTTGCCGAACGGGATCACAGCCTGCCACAGTCTCTGAACATAGAAGTCCCTGCCTCCGTGCAGACAGTTCTGCCCTTCATTGTTCGTAAGGATGTAGTGCCTGCCGTTCAGATCGAAGGCCGCATTGCTGATGCGGTTGGCCACTCTTCCGACGGTCGCCCCAATCGACGAGCTGCCGTTTTCGTATCCGGACACATCATCGTATCCGAGCACGACATCACGCCGCTTCCCGCTCCTGTCCGGAACTATGATGCTGACGATCGCAGCACCGTAATCAGTGAGATGCACTTCCATCCCGTTCCGGTTACGTAATATGTACAGTCCGGCACTCCTGCCGTCACTGAGTTTGCCAAAAGATCTGGTAATCATAACTCCTCCATCTGGATCTGACACATCTGCATTGTCTTGAGCGCTGCCTCGTGGCTTTCCGGCGTCACTCCTGCGCAGCATGCAGGGTCGACTGAGATTTTGACCTCCGGCATAGCAGCCTTAAGGAGCAAAGCGTTTGACACTACGCAGATATCCGTGCACAGGCCGATAAGTTCGAGCTCAATCTCCTCGCGCGCAGCCATCTCTGCGATATCCGCTGCCATCTTCGTGCTGCCGAAAGTCGGCTTGTCGTATACCCTTGCATCAGTGAGAAGTTCTGCAATGTCCTGTCTTACTTCCCAGCCGGCAGTACCTCTGATGCAGTGCTCGACCGGCAGATACCTGCCCTCCTGTGTCTCGAGGTAGTTGACCTCATGAGTATCTCTTGTAGCGATGATGTCATGCGGATCATAGCTCCTGATCTTCGCCTTGACATTCTCCACGATGGCCTCCGCCTCCTTCGTGCCGAGCGCACCATCGATAAAATCGTTTTGCATGTCTATTACAATAAGAAGCTTTCTCATATCCCGCCTCCTGTATCTGTGCTGTTATCTGTTTGCTGTTATTATAGTCCAACTACAGTTAATTGCAATTTATACATATTAATTTTCGGACATTTCTATTCGTCTCACAGCATCAAGCTGCGGATGGCCGCGATCTCCTGCCTGTAGCCCTCGTCCTCGTTAGGTGTCTCAAGGATGAACGGCTTGCCCTGCAGCAGAGGGTGACGGACGACACTCTTCAGAGCCTCGGCGCCTATCTTTCCCTGTCCGAGCTTCTCGTGGCGGTCCTTCCGGGCGCCGCAGTCGTTCTTGCTGTCATTTATGTGGATCGCCCTGAGGTATTCGAGACCTATGATACGGTCGAACTCCCCGAGCACTCCATCCAGGTCATTCACGATATCATAGCCGGCATCCCAGACGTGGCAGGTGTCAAAGCAGACGCCGAGCTTTGCTGTGGGCCTGCCGTCTGCGATTTCGGCAACTCTGTCCATTATTGCACGCAGTTCTTCGAAGGTTCCGCCCATCTCGCTGCCCTTCCCGGTCATGGTTTCGAGCAAAACGGTATTCGCAAGTTCCGTGCCGGTCCTTCTTTCGGTCTCGGTGATTGCAGCGACCAGGCCGTCAGCGATCTGTTCGATCCCGGTCTCTGTTCCCTGTCCTGTATGGCTGCCCGGATGGAAGTTATAGAAGTTACCCGGCAGCTGCTGCAGCCTGACGAGGTCATCCGTGATCATCTCCAGCGAATTGGCCCGCACTTCCTCCTTTGCCGAGCAGAGGTTCATCGTATATGCTCCGTGCACGACAAGCGGGCCGAAGTTGTTCTCCTCTATGAGAGCCCTGAGCGCAGCAATGTCCTCAGGCGTGACATCCTTTGATCTGCCGCCCCTCGGGTTGCGCGGGAAGAAGGCAAAAGTATCCCCGCCAAGCGAGATCTCATGCCGCCCCATTGCCTCATATCCATCTGTTACTGATACGTGGTTTCCAATATATATCATCTTTTTACCTGTTTATTTCTCCCGGGAGGATCGCGAGAACGTTTTCAAAAGAGTTTTTATTAATTTTTTCTGCTTAAGTTTCAATTAAGCTATATGCATTATCCTATCATTGTCAAAGGAAATGACAACAAATTTCTTCATAATATTTTCTTCATAACAAAACTCCATATATACCACCTACAAAACCTTTCAATACCTAAGACGGAAAGAACCTGCACCGTGTGGATGCAGGTTCTTTTCGTTGCGTTCTATTTTTCCCGGAGAAAGAACCGTGTTCAGCGGTTACCGGATAATCTCCTTTTGCACTTAATCAAACAAGCTCAGCTGCACATTCGCATGTGCTTTGCCGGCTGCCGGAATGTTAGTGGAGCGGTAATCCTCTTTCTTCTTGAGGCGGTATTCCTTAACTCTTCCGAAGGAGACTGCTGTCTCGCCCTTCTTGAGCCTGATGACCTGGACGCCCTGTGTGGACTTGGTCGTCTTGAGCGGTATCTTGCTGCTCTCGAATACGAGCAGTTTGCCCGACGAGCTCTGCATCGCAAAGTCCTCGTCTTCCTTTATAATACATATCCTCAGAGCCTTCGCCGCGCTGCCGATCGCGTTGACCAGCTTCTTTCTGTTCTGCTTGGTCTCGTAGACGTTCAGCGGGAACTTCGCAACTTTGCCGTTCTCGAATCCGATCAGGACATTCTCGCCCGCATCCGAGGTGCACATCTTGATGATGGTCTCGTTCGGCTCGATGTCGCAGATGTTGTTGGCGTAGTCAGCGATATCTGAAGGCTTGGAATCCTTGAGGTCGGACAGCTGGACTTTGTAGACAGCCTGCTGGTCGGTGAAGACGAGCAGCTCCTTCGAGTTGAAGCTGTCGTATACCGCCAGGACCTCGTCGCCTTCCTTGAACTTGATCTCCGGGTCGTTCTTGATCGAAGTCAAAGCAACCTTCTTCACGTAGTTCTCTCTCGTGACGTAGACCTTGACCGGATAGTCCGGCTTTTCCTCAGCCGCAGGAACCGCGACACTCTCGTACTCCGTGACGACTTCCGTTTTGCGCGGAATGCCGTACTTCTTCTGGATCTCCTTCAGAGTGTGGATGATCAGCTTGTCGATCTCCTTCTCGGAGCGGAGCTGCCTGTCGATCAGCGCCAGATCTTCCTTGAGCTGCTCGATGTTCTTCGTCTTGTTGAGGATGTAGTCCTTGTTCAGGTTACGCAGCTTGATCTCCGCCACGAACTCGGCCTGCTCCTGCGTTATGGCAAAACCCTTCATCAGGTTAGGAACTACGTCCTCATCCTTCTCCGTCCTGCGGATGATGCGGATCGCCTTGTCGATGTCGAGGAGGACTTTGGCCAGACCTTCGAGGAGGTGCAGCTCTTTCGCCTTCTTCCGGTAATCGTAGTAGAGCTCGCGGACAACGCAGGTCCTGCGCCACTTGATCCACTGGTCGAGTATCTCGTTGACGCCGAGCAGCCTCGGGTGCCCGTCGATCAGGACCGTCATGTTGCATGAATAGGTATCCTGCAGCTTGCTCAGCCTGTACAGCTTCTTCATCAGTGCATCCGGGTCGACTCCGCGCTTGTAGTCGATCGCGAGACGGAATCCGTGGAGACCGATCTCGTTACGGACGTCGGAGATCTCAGTGACTTTGCCCTGCTTGATGAGAGCGATGATTCCGTCGATGATAGCCTCGGCCGTTGTCGAATACGGGATCTCGTTGACCTCGATGATGCGGGCCTTGGTGTCGACTGTGTATTTTGCACGCAAAGTGACTGAGCCCTTGCCCGTGCGGTATATCTCGGCCATTGCCTCGGTGTCGAGCAGCAGCATACCGCCGGTCGTGAAGTCCGGTCCCGGCATGACCTCGGCGATGTCCTTCTTCGGATGCTGGATCCTCATGATGGTCGCATCGCACAGCTCGATGAGGTTGAAGCTCGGTATCGATGAAGCCATTCCTACTGCGATACCCTCGGTCGGGTTGGCCAGGATGTTCGGGAATGTTACAGGCAAAAGTACCGGCTCCTTGCGTGTGGAGTCGTAGTTGTCGACAAAGTCCACGGTGTTCTTCTTTATCGACTTAAAGAACTCCGCGGCTACCGGCATCAGCTTCATCTCGGTGTACCTCGAAGCAGCGTAAGCCATGTCACGGCTGTAGTGCTTGCCGAAGTTACCTTTGCCGTCGATCAGCG
>CAMIWY010000104.1 GCA_946402595.1 uncultured Clostridia bacterium | reverse complement strand
ATGCAGACGGTGAGATCACAGTCGATGACCTTGAACCTGGCACATACTACTTCTTGGAGACTGCAGCACCGGCAGGTTATGTGACACCTGAAGGAGATGCTGCAAAGACAGCGACGAAGGTAGTCGAAGCAGGCAAGGAAAGCCTCGAGCCTCTGGAAGTAAGCATGGCAAATACTGAGGAAGGCCTCGGTGTGGCGATGCTAGAAAAGTCAGACAAGAATAAGAAAAAGCTTAGCGGAGCGAAATTCAGCTTATACAAGGTTGCAACAGTAGAAGGTGAATCCGATGAGCTTATCAAGGACGATCTTGTTTCAAATGCTGAAGGAATTGTAACTGCAGACAACCTCAAGCCTGGCACATACTACTTTGTGGAAACCGAAGCACCGGCAGGTTATGTGACACCTGAAGGTGATGCTGCAAAGAGTGAAACGGTAACAGTCAAGTCAGGTCAGATCGAGCCACAGACTGTGACAGTCAGCATGACTAACACAGAAGAAGCAAAGGGCGAGATCACACTTACAAAGACCGGCAAGGACAACGCAAAGCTTGCAGGAGCTAAGTTCGATCTGTACAGAGTAAAGACAGGCGATGAAACAGCAGATGTCAAGATCAACACAGAAGATCTTGTAACGAATGCAGATGGTGAGATCACAGTCGAAGACCTTGAACCTGGCTCATACTACTTTGTAGAGACTGCAGCGCCGGCAGGTTATGTGACACCTGAAGGTGATGCTGCAAAGACAGCGACGAAGGTAGTCGAAGCAGGCAAGGAAAGCCTTGAGCCTCTGGAAGTCAGCATGACTAACACAGAAGAAGCTAAGGGCGTGATCACACTTAAAAAGACCGGCAAGGACAATGCGAAGCTTGCAGGAGCTAAGTTCGATCTGTATAAGGTAGGAGAAGGTCTGCTGGCAAAAGATAAAAAGATCAACACAGAAGATCTCGTTACAGATGCAAACGGTGAGATCACAGTCGAAGACCTTGAACCTGGCACCTATTACTTCAAAGAAACCGAAGCACCGGCAGGTTATGTGACACCTGAAGGTGATGCTGCAAAGACGGAGACGAAGGTAGTCGAAGCAGGCAAGGAAAGCCTTGAGCCTCTGACAGTCAGCATGACAAACACATACTCTGCTAGGGGTATCGGTGAGATCAAAGTCAAGAAGGTACTTGAAGGCCGTGAGTGGAAGAGCAGTGATGAATTCACATTCACTATCAGTGCTGACGAAGGTGCGCCGATGCCTGAGAACGATTCAATCACTATCAAGAAGAGTGATAAGGATCAGACCAAGAGCTTTGGTGAGATAGAGTTTACTGAGGAAGGAACTTACACCTATACTGTCAAGGAGACCAGGGGCTCAATCAGTGGAGTTACCTATGATGAGTCAGAGCATACAGTCACTATTGAGGCTGTTGATGACGGTCAGGGTCACATCGTTCCTGCTGAAGGTTCTCAGCTGATCCAGACCGAGGAGTTCACCAATACTTATGATGCAGGTGCTACATTCGGCGAGATCCTTGTACAGAAAGTACTGAATGGACGTGAATGGAAGGATTCTGATGAGTTCGAATTCACACTCAGCGCATCTGGTGACGCTCCGATGCCTGAAAACGATACTATCGTTATCACTAAGGATGACGAAGATCACATCGCAGGATTCGGACAGATCGAATTCACTGAGCCGGGTAAGTACACCTACATCGTCAAGGAGACCAGAGGCGATGAGAAGGGTATGACATATGACTCCAAGGAGCACAAGGTCACACTCGAGGTCGTTGATGATGGTAACGGCAAGCTTGTTGCTAAGAGCGGAACCAAGCTGATCCAGACAGTGAAGATCACTAATACGTTCAGCAAAGGTGTAAAGACTGGTGATTCGAGCAATATCGTGCTCTACTCAGTAACATCGCTCTCAGCACTCATACTGCTGCTGATAACCTACATTATCCGCCGCAGGGAGAACAACAGAGCATAGCCTGCATGTAATTCTTCCGTAGACAAAGGACGGATATAGCGTTACAATTAATGAGGGACTGGTAAATCAATTAGATGGACCAGTCCCTCATTTTTGCGCAGAAAGGATATCAGTATGGAAAAGAAAGTAAGTGTAGAGATTTCAGCTAGACATGTCCATCTTCCGGAGGACGTTTATAAAAAGCTTTTCGGTGAAGATGCAGAGATGACTTCGGTCAAGAATCTGACCGGCGGCGGGGCATTCGTAGATGCAAGAAGAGTTACTCTTGTCGGGCCTAAGAGCGAGATGCATAGAGTCGCTATTCTCGGACCTTACAGACCTACTCAGATAGAGCTCTCGAAGACGGATGCACGCAAGCTCGGCGTCGAGCCTCCGATCCGTATCTCCGGAGATACCAAAGGCAGTGCGCCAATTAAGATCATCGGTGACTGCGGTGAATACGAAGCAGAGGAAGGCGCTATCATCGCCAAGAGGCACATCCATGTATGCGAGAGAGAAGCAGCAGAATGGGGAGTAAAGAAGAACGACATCGTCAAAGTCAGCATCAAGACCGCTGAGCGCTCACTTATATTCGACGACGTTGTCATCCGCACCAACCCTGAAGAGTCCCTTGCTATCATGCACATAGATACAGACGAGGGAAATGCAGCTGGTATGGATGGCACAACAGACGGATTCGTAGTTGAATAGTGTCACTGAGGATGGTCCTTTTTGACACATTATTCTGTATACCACATGAGCATCAGCGTGGTAAGCTGGCCGTATGTCTGTATGCCTTCCTTCTGACCGTTGGACCTGAGGTAAGCATCATTCACATGGTCCTGGACTTCCGATGCACGTGTCTCATGTGACTGCCAGAACTCACGGTTTTCATCAAGCTCTCTGATGACATCATCAGGGAGCTTTTTGCGTAGTTCGGAATACTTGTCCGGGTCTATGCTGTAGAGTGAATTGCCGGCGTAGATCCAGGCGATGATCCAGCCGCTTCTGTTGAAGGCAGGATCATCAGAATTGATGCATGCAAGCCATCCTATGTAATTGGCCTCGCCTTCATTCATGAATCCCTTCAGATGGGATAATTCGTGGCATGAGGTGAATGGTTTCTCAAGACCGGTCATCTCACTATTTACGTTGGCTTCGACCGTGAAAGGCGAATATATGCCGCTCACGCCCATGCTTGAGAAGAGCCGGGACATGAATGTGAGATATTTTGGCTGCGGATAGAAACCTGCAAGGGAATTGTAATCACTGAAAGAGGTAGAAGTCTGCTCTGACAATCCTTTCATGGAGCGGATCGCTTCTTCTAATATAGCCGTCTTATCCGGATAGATGAACTGATCATCAGAACCGCTGAGGACTGTTTCCTGGTTTTCCTGCAGCTTGCTAACCGACAGCTCGCAGAATCCTGTCAGGTCTTCTTCCGTGAATTCTGCTGCCTCGAAAGCTTCTCTGTCAACGAACGGATCTCTGTAGTAATTCACACCGCAGTTTGCTTCGTACATGAATATAAGGACAGATATGAGTGTCAACAGGTGCAGGGCAAAACGTCTCAGCGGATGAGAACCACTGACACTCCGGGATCTACGAATAATTGCTATCAGATCAATGACTATAAGTACAGGAAGAAGGACGCACAGCATCTCTGCAACTGAAAAGGATGCCAGCCCGGCTACTCTGCCAAGGGTGCCCTGAATAACAGGATATACGGTCGTGCTGTACCACTGCGCGAACCCGGGAACCATCCTAGACGCAGCAGAAAGGACCCCCGCAGCTGCGAGGAATATGACCGATATACATAATAAACGTTTTGCACTGTGGTTCTGCTTATCCATACTATTCAGATTTTACTCTAACAGTCGAGAATTTGACAGCTTTTGTATGCTATCATACAGGCATGAGTATTAATGATATCGACGATAGAATTGAAAAGGCGGAGCGCTACATCCTTGTAGCTGTTGCGACGGGCGATGAGGAGAAGGCATGGACATCGCTCGATGAGCTGGCAGAGCTTCTGGATACTGCAGGCGGCGAGACTGCGTGCCAGGTGGTGCAGAATCTGCAGCATCCTGACAGAGGCACGTATATCGGAAAGGGCAAAGCGCTCGAGATCCGTGATATGCTGGAGGTCCAGGAGGCGGCTGGAATCATATGCGATGACGAGCTGTCTCCGTCGCAGCTCAGGAATCTGTCCGACCTTATAGATGCCAAGGTCCTCGACAGGACCATGCTTATACTGGATATTTTTGCAGCTCATGCGACAACCAGAGAGGGCAAAACGCAGGTAGAGATCGCGCAGCTCAAGTACCGGTACTCCAGGCTGAGAGGCATGGGAGATGCTCTTTCCAGGCTGGGCGCGGGCATCGGAACGAGAGGTCCGGGCGAGACCAAGCTCGAGACCGACAGGCGTGTGATACAGAAGCGGATCAAGATACTCTCGGACGAGATAGATGACATGAAGCGTGCCAGGGATACGACCCGCAAGAAGCGGTCATCGAACGCGGTGCCAACGGCAGCTATTGTCGGCTATACGAATGCCGGAAAGTCCACGCTCCTGAACAGGCTGACTTCTTCTGCGGTCCTGTCGGAGGACAAGCTGTTCGCGACGCTCGATCCGACCACGAGGACTGCCGTTTTGCCTGACGGACAGACAGTCCTTTTCACAGATACAGTAGGATTCATTAACAAGCTCCCGCACAATCTTATAGATGCTTTCAGAAGTACGCTTGAGGAGGCAAAATACGCGGATATCATCGTGCAGGTCGTTGATGCTTCAGATGAGAACTCAGAACTTCACATGAAGGTCGTCAGGGATACGCTGAAGGAGCTGGAAATAACAGGAAAGCCTGTCATCACTGTATGGAACAAGTGTGATCTGACTGACGGGGCGTACAGGGACTTTGAGGCTGATGCCTCTGTAAAGATATCTGCGCGTACCGGAATGGGGCTAGATGACTTCTATGATGCCCTTACTGAGATACTGAAAAAGAGCCGCGTTATGATCGACACTGTCATTTCGTATAAGGATGCTTCAGTCATCGCAGAGATCAGGAAGTACGGACAGCTTCTCAGCGAAGAGTTCGAAGAAGACGGTACACACGTTAAGGCGTATGTTCCGAGGGCACTTGCAGATAAGAGAGGGCTGACAGGAAAGAGATAACAGGATAAGACAGAGACCTTCAGGCAGAGCTAAAACTGCCTGTAGACTGAAATAACTGGTAAATTAAACGCAAAACGTCGGAAATCCAATGGATTCCGGCGTTATTTTGATGCCGAAATCTGTACTGAAATGAAGTTTCTGCTGGGTTATATTCTCCATACGGAAAGGAGTGAGCCGTATGAGAGTCGGAATGATGATACGCGATACTGAATACCGCGATGCTCTGATCGAGATGATAGCAGACATGGATAAAGACGTATTCATTGAGATCGCAGGATCTGGGAGCATCAGAAAAGATGCTGTCATTCTGACTGACATACTTCCGTCAGAGATAGAGAGCAAATCCCTGTCGAAGATAAAAGGCCGCACGCTTTTCCTGTCGCCTGTTCCCGTCGGGAGGGCCGGTCTCAGGCCGGTATACAAGGACAATGGGAACGGGCAGGACGGGAGAACTGAGAACTATATAAAGGAGAATATGCCCGAAGCAGGCTGCCGGATGATCTTCAAGTACAGCAGTCTGATATCGATAATGGCAGAGCTGTCTATTGTCTATTCTGCCTGGTCAGGAGATACAGGGGCCATAACACCTGCAACAAGAGTGATAGCTGTGACAGGTGATGCAGACCAGCTGTCAGCTGTAAGATGCCGGACACTTGCCGGAC
>CAMIWY010000103.1 GCA_946402595.1 uncultured Clostridia bacterium | reverse complement strand
TCTGAAAGTCATCTATCACCTTGACCGTACTTCCCGCCTTAGCTGCCGTGTCCAGGTCGAACCGCGCGACTCTCGCATCCGGCCACAGCTCCTGAACGGACTCTTCAACCTTCTCTGTACCGGCTCCGGTGTATCTTATGAACCGGTTTCCGCAGTCAGGACACCTGTCCGGCAGCGGGAACTTCCTCCCGCAGTAGTGGCAGACTGCCGCATTGACCGCCTTGTGGTAAGTCAGAGTGATGCCGCAGTCCGGGCATGTCATCTTATAGCCGCAGTCAGGGCAGAGTATCTGAGTCGAGAACCCTCTCCTGTTCAGGAAGAGTATCACCTGCTCGCCCCGTTTAAGAGCCCTGTCGGTCTCCTCAGCAAGGCGCCTTGAGATCACGCCCATGTTGCCTGACCGGATCTCCTGCTTCATGTCCACGGTCTCAAGTACGGGCAAAGTGCTCGCTCCTATCCTCTGCTTCATCTCGAGAAGCTCGTAGATCTCCGCTTTCGCCCGGCTGTACGATGTGACGGAAGGTGTCGCGCTTCCGAGGACCAGCACAGCTCCGTGGGCCTGAGCCCTCCTGTATGCTACATCGACTGTCTCATACTTGGGATTGTGGTCAGATTTGTATGTCGTCTCGTGTTCTTCGTCTATTATGATCGCGCCTATGTTTTCGAGAGGAGCGAATACAGATGTCCTCGCTCCTACGACTATCCTGGCATCACCGCGCTTTATCCTGATCCATTCGCCTAATTTCGCACTGGTAGACAGCTTGCTGTGAAGTGTCGCGACCATGTCCCCGCCGAATCGGTCAGCGAACCTCTTCTCGACCTGAGCCGACAATGCTATCTCAGGCAGCAGGACTATGGCAGTGCGCCCCTGCTTCAGGACCTCTTCCACAGTGCGCATGTACACCTCGGTCTTGCCGCTGTTTGTGACTCCCTTTATGAGAAACGGCCTGAATTCGCGCCTGCTGACATATTCGCATATGCGCTCAGCCGCGTGCTTCTGCTCCGGCGAAAGCATGTACTCAGGATCCTGAGGCGTTTTGCACGAAGGCTTGTATTCAGGGATCTTCTTGCCGCCGACTGTGAACATCTTGACGGCATCGATGTATTTGACGCCGTATCTCTTTCTCATCCACACGGCGGTGTCTATCATCTCAGCAGACAGCGAGCGCTCCGGATCGTACGAAGCGATCTCCTTTATCCTGCTCGCATCGAATGAAGGCGCCGGATTCTCCCTGATGCAGTAGGCATCGACCGGCTTCTTCCTCCTGGCGAAAGGCACAGTAAGACAGGCACCCGGTCCCACCTCATCCGGCGCGGCGTAGGTGAAAAAAGTGTCCGTGTTATTGCTCTTATTGTCGATAACTACATCAATATATTTCATATACGCTATTATTATACATTTTCCGGCGCAAAACTGCTGCTTCTTATGTCAAAGATGCCGGTTCTTACGTAAAACTGCTGCCGTAAATGCGGCAGCAGTCGGTTTATTGTGATAGTTTGTATGCCCGGAGCGCCGCTTTACGATATTATATTTGCGGTAAACTCCTTCGCACAGCGCGGTTTCTCAGCCCGGAAGCTCAGCTTACAGCAGGAAGATGTTGTTTTCTGCGCATTCCTCGACCATATCTTCAGGCCATACGGATACCTGGACCTCTCCGATGTGAGCCTTTCTAAGGAAGAACATGCAGAGTCTGCTCTGACCGATACCGCCGCCGATGGTCAGCGGAAGTGTTCCGTTGATAACACCCTGATGGTACGGCATGTCCTTTCTGTCCATCTTTCCGTCGATCTCAAGCTGTCTGAGCATGGACTCGCTGTTGACTCTGATGCCCATCGAGCTGATCTCAAAGGCATCCTCAAGTACAGGGTTCCACAGGATGATGTCTCCGTTGAGTTCCCAGTCATCATAGTCAGGTGAGCGGCCGTCATGCGGCTTTCCGGATAAGAGAGCGCCTCCTATCCTCTTTACGAAGATAGCTCCGAACTCCTCCGCAGCGAATCTCTCTCTTTCCTTGGATGTGCTGTCAGGATACCAGTTCTCGAGGTCCTGTGAATCGATGAACTTGATCCTTTCAGGAAGCTCGACTCTTACCTCAGGATACTGGTCGTTGATGTAGCCCGCCAGCTCAAGAAGGCATCTGTAGATGATCCTTACCTGCTGCTCAAGGTACTCGTTGTTCCTCTGATCTGCAGTGATGACCTTCTCCCAGTCCCACTGGTCAACATATATTGAATGGATGTTGTCAAGTTCCTCATCCCTTCTGATCGCATTCATGTCAGTGTAAATGCCCCTGCCCGGCTGCACTCCGTATTTTCCGAGTGCGTTTCTCTTCCATTTTGCCAGAGACTGTACGACCTCAACATGGCGCTCATCAAGATCCTTGATGGTAAAGTCTACTCTTCTCTCAACTCCGTTCAGGTTGTCGTTCAGACCTGTTTCAGGGAAAACGAAAAGCGGCGCGCTGACTCTGCCGAGATTCAGCGAGTACGCGAGCTCTCTCTGGAAGTGAGTCTTGATCCTGACGATCGCCCTCTGCGTCTCGGTCGGATCAAGAATAGGCTTGTAGTCCTTTGGAACGAATAACTTGCTCATGTTTTTTCTCCTTTAAATGCTCTGTCCGATTGTATTTTACCCCTTTTTTATTTCTGCTGCATGGCCGCTCTTGCATACTCGCAGCCGCAGAAGATCTGCCTGTACAGGCCGTAATGCCTGCTGAGCTCGACGCTGCGGCCGAAACCGTTTTTCTTCTTGAAGTCTATGTCCAGGAATCTCGAGCTCGTCTGCTCCTCGAGCGACATGCCGAGAGTCTTGATCTTGTCGTAGTTCTTGTGAGGGCTCACTGACATCGTCGTCGTGAAATAGTCGATGCCCATCTCGCCCGCTTTACGTGCTGTCTCTGCGAGTCTCATAGCAAAACACAGGTCGCATCTCGCGCCGCCTTCAGGCTCATCCGCGAGAGGTCCGCATTTTGCGATGTATCTCTCAGGATCATACTCGCCCTCTATATAGCTGACGAAGTACGAGTCCCTGTGTTCTTCATTGAAAGCCTTTATGAACTGCAGCAGTGTATCGCGCCTCAGATAGTATTCTTCCCTGTCCGTGATGTTTGGATTATAATAGTACACGGTGATCTGATAATCCGGCGCGAGACGCTCGACACAGGCTGTCGAGCAGGGTCCGCAGCATGCATGAAGGAGGATCGAAGGCTTGCGCTGCTCAGGAGTGATGCGGAACAGCTCGCTGTCGCACTTCTCCCTTCCGGTCATGAAATTCATATTCATAAGAGCACTGCAGTCATCCTTCACTCTGTGGCCTCTCGCTGTAAGCAATATCACTCGTTGCACTGCACAGGCATCAGGCCTCTGCAGTGTTCAAAAAATACACTCGTAAATTATAGCACATAATATATGCAAGGTGGAACAAGATTCAACTCAATAAGTGATGAACTCAAGCGTCATTTCGGCAGAAAAACAATAAAGCTCGGGATAGACGCAGGCTTTACGTGCCCCAACAGGGACGGCACCTGCGGATACGGCGGCTGCGCCTTCTGTTCGGGCGGCGGTTCAGGCGAGCTCGCAGCTCACCTCAGTGTCCTTTCTGATGCTGAGAACGCCGGCGCAGAGCTGGCAGTTGCAGTCAGCGCACTGACTGAACAGATCTCATCGTCAATAAGCGAGCAGATAGCCCTTATGTCAGATAAGTGGCCTGATGCTGCATACCTTGCTTACTTCCAGTCGCATACCAACACCTACGCGCCGGCAGAGACTCTGAGGACTCTGTACAACGCCGCCCTGGACGATCCACGCATCGAAGGCATCGTCATAGCCACAAGACCTGACTGCCTCCCGCCCGATGTCCTTGATCTTCTTTCAGAGATAAACCAGGGCCATTACATGTGGGTCGAGCTCGGTCTTCAGACTGTCCATGATGAGATATCCGAGGCAATGGGCATAGGATATACATATGAGACTTACGAGCGCGCTGTGGACGAGCTTCTCTCACGCGGCATCAGAGTTGTGACGCACCTGATACTCGGCCTTCCGGGCGAAACGCAGGACATGATGCTCGAATCAGTCCGCAAGGTCTGCGAGCGCCCTCTTTTCGGCATAAAACTCCACTTAATGAATATAGTCAGGACTTCCCGCCTCGCAGAGACGATGCCTGACTACGTTCCTTTTGCATCTATTGAAGAATATGTGGATCTCGTTATACGCTGTCTCGAGATCATCCCGCCTGACATAACCATACACAGGCTGACAGGCGATGTGCCGCGACGCCTTCTCATCTCGCCTGAATGGAGCTACAGAAAGCGCACCATCCTGAACGCTATAAACCGCGAACTCGCTGACAGAGATACTTTCCAGGGCGCCGCCTTACATACATAGGCGCATTCCTGCCGCCCGAGAAACCTCTATATAATATTCAGCTCCTCTGAGAAGGCCGGTACGATCACATTGCTGACAGAGTAGCTGACGCCTGTTCTCTGCCCGTTCTTCATGAATTTTGAATTGATCCTCTTTTCGACTGTCTCACAGCCTTCCTTCGTCGTATCTATCATGAGAACCAGGAACTGGCCTTTGCCGTACCTTGTGACCGTGTCTGAATACCTGACTGAATTCAGGATCGCGTCCTTCAGCCTTGCTGACAGATCTTCGAGCCTTGTCCCGCCGTTCATAGGTTTTCCCTTGCCGTCCACGATAGTGCACAGCATGATGAACATCCTGTCGCCGGAATACTCCATTATCCTCTCGGTGATGCGGTATATCTCCTGGAACACCGGCAGTGAGCAGTAGTATCCTGTGTTCTCATGGCCGGAATCACCTTTCAGCTTGTTCTTGATCTCTTCGAGTGATTCATGCCTTATCAGAAGCCTGAGCCCTATCCTGTTTATGAACTCCCTTACGTAGCTGCTTGTCTTGCCGCCGAACTCATTAGAGTAAGCGTCGATCGTCGCTCTGTAAAAGCTCTCGGTGCGGTCAAATCTTCCAAGTCCCGCCAGTGCCTCAAGCGTGATGATTTCCCATTCCGCAAAAGGATCCACTTCCGATGCGTAGTCGCCTATCTCCTGCATCAGGTCATATCTGCGGGCTTTTCGCATCAGCTCAGCTGCGGCATTGACAGACCTTGCGAACAGGTCTTTATATCGCTTTGCCTCACTTGCTGCCCACGCGCTGCCCTCGTTGTCTGCGAGAAATTTTCCCTTGTACAGATATATAGTCCTTACGAGCAGCTCAAGTTTCCTGTCCGAGTCCTCTTCAGCCATCGCCTCATTGAACGACTCCTCGAATGCAGCCGCATCCTCGGCTACCGGAATGTCGTCAGCCCAGTAATAGTTGCCGCTCCTTTTGACAACGAACTGGCTTTCAGGCAAATCATACTCTCTCAGCTTCTTCCTGAGGTTGTAGATGATGTTCCTTATTGAATGCGATACATCGTCTATCTCTCTGTCTCTGAAAAGCTCTGCCTTTGCAAGGTCCCTTGTCACGCCCTTGTCACGGCAGTGAAGAAGAAGCTGCAGCAGGTGCACGATCTGAGACTCATTCTGCTGTCCGAACGATATTTCCCGGCCGTTATATGCAACGGAAAAGCCGCCGAACGTCACGACATTTATGACGCCGGCAGCTGTCTCATTATCGAACTGCACTAACTTATCGCTCATTTTCTCTCCTCTCTGATCTCACTCTGAGGTCTATGTTCCATGTTGATCATAAGTTTCAAAGGTTCTACAGGAAGTAAGAAATGTGAATTATGCTATCTCTGCTTTCTGTGGTCTATTAAATAATGAATTCTGTTTACTTTCGTTTACTGCCCGTGCGGGCTATT
>CAMIWY010000102.1 GCA_946402595.1 uncultured Clostridia bacterium | reverse complement strand
CCTGCCAGCTGCAGCCCCAGCGAACCGGCGGCCGCGCTCTCAGTCTGAGCCGCATTCGGGCTCTTGTGATTGAACCTGTCGCGCTTCCATATGCGGTAAGCGCGGGGTGCACTGTATTCCTTTCCGGCAATGGCGCTCGCAGCTATCAGGAGCAAAGCGCTTATCCTCGCCGGTATGTAGTTGACTATGTCATCAAGATGTGCGGCCGGAGCCCCGAACCACATATACCTGTCGTTCCTGTAGCCGACCATCGAATCCATCGTATTTATCGCTTTGTACGTAAGTCCCAGAATCGGCCCGCCGATCGCCGCATATATCATCGGCGCCATGACACCGTCCGAGAAGTTCTCAGCGACCGTCTCAACTGCCGCTTTGGTCACGCCCTCTTCATCGAGCACAGCCACGTCCCTTCCGACTATCATGGACACAGCCTGCCTCGACGCTGTCGGATTGCCGGTGAGCAAAGCCCTGTAGACGTGCATGCTCTCGCGCCTCAGGCTCGTCATCGCCAGAAGATAGCATGTCAGCACCGCCTCGACGACGATGCCGCAGATTATGTGCGCCTTATACGCAAAGCCCATGACGATCAGTGTAACGAGTGCAGTGACCACGACTACGCATAGCACCAGCATAGTTCCGGCGCGCTTCTCATCGGCCGGGTTCCTGAACTCGCTGTGTGGGTCATCTGCAGGCAGCTTGCCGAGCAGGATGCTGTCGAGCGCGCCTATCAGGTTCCCTATCCACCTGATAGGATGCGGCATCCAGTGCGGGTCGCCTATTATGAGATCAAGCACGAACCCTGCCGCAAAAGCGATCATATGTGCCTGCAGCAGTGATATCTCCTGCATCGTCTACCTCCAGTCTGAATGAATATCCCTCGCCGTTTCCGGCGTAATAGTCATAATAATCTCCTCCGAAGAGTCTGCTCATCACAGACATCACCGTGCCCCCGTGAGCTACAATAATGAGCGCGCATTCTTCCGCGGCATCTCCACTGCCGCCTTCGGTCACTGCATCCCTGCGTCCGGCTTTCCATTCCCCGAACGCCGCCATGACCGCCTTTCTGAAACCCTCAACACTTCTTGCGCGGGCCTCCTCCATACTCTCTCCGCCCGGGATCTTCGCCAGTCCGCCGCTGTCGATCCACGCCTGATACGCATCGCAGCGCTCCGGATCATTACTGAGTTCCTCGTACGTTTTGCCCTCGAAGATGCCGAAGTCCGTCTCGCGGAGCTCATCAACTGTCACACGATCAGTACACCACGGAAACATGATCTCCACCGTCTCGAGAGCCCTCTTCATCGGACTCGTGACGACAAGCACTTTGTCCGCGCAGCTCATATCATCTATGCACCCGGGCACCTCTTCCGCACGCCCGAACACAGCGAGCTCAGCCCTGCCCTCGGCCGACAGTCCCTCGTCCGTCCGCGCGCCCACATACCTGCGCTCCGTATTCCCTTGTGTCCTGCCATGCCTTATCAGAAGTACTCTCATCACCAGTATCAGCAATTATTCTCAGATCTATGCGGATCTTCTATCCACAATAGGAGTTTTTTCAAACAGTGTACATTTCAAAATAATTTTGCCAAAAAATGTACACAAGCAGTCACTGAATGCTTCATGTGCCTGTCATAGTCGTTCGAAAGCGCAAAATCTGTCCGCATATCAGAGACATATGTCATCTTACCGTAGCACAAGGCATTATCGAGACGCCGACCTCACTGCTTCTTACGATTTTCCTGACCTTCTTTTCAGTCTCTGTGTACATTTTTTAGAGTTTTTTTCAAAAAATGCACACCAATCGCAAAAACTCCTCTTTGCAACAACAGAGTCATAGTCGATATTGCCGCAGCTGCTCAGTTTCTTCACCCCATCAGCACTGCCGCCACCGCAGCAGCAGCTGTCATTCCTACTTCGCACACTGTCACGAACCACCCTGCAGTGTCGCCCGTGATACCGCCGAACTCCTTATAGCTCTTATACTTGTACCAGGCAAAAGCCGCGATGGCGGCAAGCACCATCAGCGTCCCTTCCGGAAAACCAACATATGTCATTATCGCTGCAGCGGCAGCTATCTGCAGTCCCGTTATCACGAGATTGGAAGTCCTGTCACCGCCGGCAGTCGTCGCCTCATAGAAGAGCATGCCTTCATTCCTGGCCGACCTGAACGTGAGGACCCCAAGCGCACTAAGTGCTCTCGCCAGGAAGAATCCCGCAGCCAGACATATCACCAGCCGGCCGGCATTCTCCGATTCCAGCACGACCGCAAGCGACGCGAGATATATGAGGCCCACTATGCACAGCCTGACCACTGCAAAAGCTCCGATGTGCGGGTCCTTCAGGATCTCAAGCTTCTGCTCCCTCGTCTTGAATGAGCTGAGTGCATCCGACACATCCATGAATCCGTCCACATGAAAGCCGCCCGTCAGTATCAGCGGCACTGCAGTCATCAGCATGCACACCGCCACCATCGGCAGACCAAGCACCACACCGAAATAAAACACCGCCCAGTAAGCAAGACCGATCACAGCTCCGACCCACGGAAAGACAGACATGCTGTATTTCATGTCTTCATCCCGCCATTCAAAGTGCGGCATCGGTATTCTCGAGTACAGCGCGAAAGTCACCGCGATAGTTCTTAGCAGCTTCATCTCTTGTCGTCCGGCTCGTATTCCATTCTATACGTTATCTTATTTCCGTCCTGCAGCGTCCCATTCATCCGGCGCTACAATCTTATAGTATTATCTGCAAATTTGCTCAGCTTCTCATTCAGCACGTCGAGGGTCTCCGCGTACATGCGCGTCTCCTCGTCGAACCCGTCCTCGATCTCGAAGTGGTTGGACACGATGACCAGGTTCCTCACCTGCTCCGCTATATGGCGGATGTCCCCATACAGCCTTTCGACCATCTCGTCCTTGTCCGCATGCCTTTCAAACAGCTCGTTTGCAACGAGGTTGGATACGCATTCGAGCAAAACAGTCGAGTCCTCGAGTCTGACAGTTTCATCGTCCCGCAGAGCAGCAACAGCGTCGCAGACATCGTACGGCGCTTCTATGGTCCTGAAGCCCTTGCCCGCTCTCATCTTGCGGTGCCTCTCGATCCTGCTGCGGCCCTCCTGTCCATAAGGGATCATGGTAGCCAGGTAGATACGCTCATCCGGATCAGACATCTCAGTGACCATCTTCTCCGCCATAGCTGACTTGCCGCTGTCAGGATATCCGATGATAAGCGCCGTCATTTTGCCCTCCGGATTCTCTTCAAAATCATAGTACTGTGTGACCGTCGTCTCGGCAAAATTCAGTCCGTCATTGTAGAGAGACAGCGCCGTATCCAGCATCGGCATCAGCATCACAGCGCCGGTGCCCTCGCCGAGAGCCAGCATCCCGTCGATCACAGGATCCAGCCCGAGCATCCCGAGGATGAACTTCATCCCGGGCTCCTTGCCCATGTGCGAAGCGATCATGTAGTTCTTCGTTCCCGGCACAAGTCTCTCCGCGACCAGAGCCGCGACCGCGCTTATGAAACCGTCAATAATGACCGGAATGTGGTAAATAGCGCCGCCGATAAAAACGCCCGCCATGCCGGCAATGTCCAGCCCGCCTACGCACGCAAGCATCTGCGATGTATACTCCGGGCTCTCTATGTCCACGTCTTCCTCAGGGCAGTATCTGTCGAGAGCGTCCTGGATGACCTGCATCTTCTTCCTGAGACCGGCCGTACTGAGACCAGCGCCCCTTCCTGTGACCTCGCTCACCTCAAGTCCGAGCAAAGCCGCCGCGAGTGCCGAGCTTGTCGTCGTATTGCCGATGCCCATCTCACCCGTCGCGAGCAGTTTGTATCCCTTTGCGCTGCAGTCACAGACGACATCGATGCCCGCATCGATAGCCTGCATGCACTCGTCCTCCGTCATCGCAGGCTCAAGTGCAAAATTCCTGGTGCCCTTCATGACTTTGCGGTCGAGAACACCCTTAGGGCTTCCTTCCATGTTGATGCCCACATCGACAGGTATCGTGTCGGCATGAGCGACTCTTGCCATTTTGCATACAGAGCTCTCGCCCCTGCCCATCCACTCAGCGACCGCCGCTGTGACATCCTGACCCGACTGACTGATGCCTTCCTCGACGACACCGTTGTCAGCACACATCATGATGACAGCGCGCTTCCTGATATCCAGCTTCGTTGTATCCTGAATGGCACCTATCCTGGCAGTTATGTCCTCGAACCTGCCGAGGCTGTTAAGAGGCTTGGCAACGCTGTCCCATTTCGCGCGCACCTCGTCATATCTTTCTTTATTGAAAGGGTCGATATTGATCACTGCTTATACTCCTGAAATTGTTTAGAATCTGCACCCACCATTCGCGATGACAATGCGTGCCCTTTATCTGTTAGAATGCCGCTTCTCTCAGCATCCCGTATATCTTCTCCATGTCGAGCGACTCTCTGAGAATATCTGCGAGCCTGTCGTATTCTTTTTCCTTAAATTCTCTGTGGTCCACGGCATCATACCCGCTGAGAGTGATGCCCTTTCTGTCCGCCAGAGCCTTCACCACAGTCTCAGCGACTTCACCTCTGTCGAAAATGCCGTGTATATATGATCCGTATACATTACCGCATGATGTTCCTGTGCCTCCGGATGTGAAATCGGAAAGTGTATCTGTCCTTCCCATGTGTATCTCGTATCCTTCGATCTCAATGCCGGACAGGCATGCAAATATCCCTTCGGTCTTTCCGAATCTTCCTGAGTACTGCTCGGTCCTTTTGTCACCTGCCAGGACAGTCCTGACCGGCAGGAGTCCGATACCTTCGATACTTCCGCCGCCCTCGACACCTTCAGGATCGGAGACTTCTTCTCCGAGCATCTGGTATCCGCCGCAGATCCCGAAGACCGGGATATCTTCACGGCAGCATCTCCTGATCTCTTCTTCGAGTCCTGTCTCTCTCAGCCATCTGAGGTCTGCAATAGTGCTCTTGGATCCCGGTATGATGACGAGATCAGGGCTTCCTACCTCGTCTGCCCTGCTGACGTATCTTACAGATACATCAGGGAACTGCTCGAACACATCCATATCTGAAAAGTTGGATATCTTCGGCAGCCTCATTACTGCTATATCTATGTAATCGCTATTGCACGATCCATTACCACCAGCAGACCTGTCAGCCCTGTTCTTTCTTCTGTTCGTCAGTCTCTCCGACAGCGAGTCCTCGTCCTCGACCTTTATGTCCATATACGGCACGACTCCCGCGACCGGGATGCCGCCCTTTTCCTCGAGCATCTCGATGCCGCTGTCGAGAAGCGACGCGTCACCTCTGAACTTGTTTATGATCAGGCCGCCGATCCTTGCTTTTTCCCTTTCCTCCAGGAGCATCACAGTACCGAGCAGCTGAGCGAACACACCGCCCCTGTCGATGTCACCGACGAGCAGGACAGGCGCATCCACCATCTCAGCAAGGCCCATGTTTACAATGTCGTTTTCCTTGAGATTGATCTCAGCAGGCGAACCCGCCCCCTCGATCACGATGATGTCCGCCATCTCCTCGAGCTTACGGAAAGCATCTTTGATAACAGGTATCAGCTGCGTCTTATATGCAAAATAGTCTCTGGCTTTCATGTTGCCTATCGACCGTCCGTTGACGATGACCTGCGAGCCCTCATCATTCGTCGGCTTCAGAAGGATCGGGTTCATGCACACCATCGGCTCGATACCCGCGGCCTCAGCCTGCACGACCTGCGCTCTTCCCATCTCAAGCCCCTCCTTCGTGGCGAAGGAGTTCAGAGCCATATTCTGAGACTTGAACGGAGCGACTCTGTAGCCATCCTGCCTGAATATCCGGCAGAGGCCCGC
>CAMIWY010000101.1 GCA_946402595.1 uncultured Clostridia bacterium | reverse complement strand
TTTGCACAGAAAGATATGATTGTTATTAATAGATATATACATGTCAAACAGTTAAGGAGGTTTAAATTATTTGCACAGAAAGATATGATTGTTATTAATAGATATATACATGTCAAACAGTTAAAGAGAGGGATCAAATGGCTGAAATAATAGATCTGTACACAGTTGACCGCGAACACACAGGAAAGACTGCAAAGCGCGGAGAACCGCTCGAAGACGGGACATACAGGATGGTGGTCCATGTATGTATCTTCAACAGCAAAGGCGAGATGCTGATTCAGAAGAGAGCGGATGATATCGTCCGCTGGCCTTCGTACTGGGACGTCAGTGTCGGCGGCGGCGCAAGTGCCGGAGATACCAGCAGAGAGGCTGCCGAACGCGAGACAGTTGAAGAACTGGGCCTGCATATTGATTTCAGCGACAGGCGGCCTGTCATTACGGTCAACTTTTCAGATGGATTCGATGATTTCTACACTGTAGAAGCAGATTGCTCACTTGATGATCTTCATCTGCAGACTGAGGAGGTTTCTGATGCAAAATGGGCAAGCCGCGATGAGATCGAAGCAATGATCGATGACGGCAGCTTCATTCCATACCAGAAAGACCTTCTGGGATATCTCTTCTTTGCAAGAGAGGGAAGAGGAACATGGAATCTGTAGGTTTGCAGGTCTGTTTCTCTGCATAAGCTATATTTGATGTACGGTAGAATACTGCTAAAATTGTAGTATGAATGAACATGGACTCAGATTACTGGCCACAGAGCTGGAACAAAAGATCCGCAGTCAGACTAAGGATAGCCTGACTGACAAAATGCATGTACATGTAAAGGGCATGCCGAGAAAACAGGAAATCGAGGAACTGCGGAAATCAGAACAGTTCCGCGAGGCACTGGCAAAGGCGCTGTCCGAGGATGTACTTTACCAGGACTGCATTACTGTCAATATGCAGCCCGGAAGCCTTCTTGTTGCCAGATATAAGGAAGATGAGGAAGCTTTTGATGCGGTTGCGGGCAACTGCACCAGGAGGATCATTTCTGCTGCGCGTAAATATACGGCGAAGAAAGAAAAGATGTTCCTGAGAAAATATGATATAGATGAGCTGATTTCTGAAGTAAGGGGATCTGTCCGGGCAGAAATCATCAGAAATCTGAAGTACCATCTTCTCAATGACAGGCTCAGGATCGGTTATGAGGCTGTCAGTCCCGATAATTACGAAGATTTTGAAGCATGGACAGCAGATATGGATGAATACGAATTCCTTCATTTTGCCGGAATTGATGAAGCTAATATTGGTTCGATGTATGCATCTGCCATTCTGGATAAACATAGTGAAATAGCCGGTCTTAAAGTTGTTGAACTTGCAGATGTCTGGAATGGAGAATTGTATTTCAGCGGAGAAATGCTCTTCGAGGAAATCAGAAAGCATTTCAGCGGCCAGAGGCTGTTTGGCCTCGTGAGCCGCAACAAGTATCTTAAGAGAAGCTTTCAGGCGCGCAGAATGCTGCGGGCAGAGGTGCTTGACCACGTTCCGGAAAGAATGCCGGATCTTTTCCCGGAAGCAAGGAATATGGAGCGCAGTTTCATCGTCCATATCGGTCCTACAAATTCAGGCAAAACATATTCCTCAGTCGAAAGGCTTAAGACAGCAGAGCACGGAATATATCTCGGACCGCTGCGCTTGCTGGCGTTCGAACAGTATCAGAAACTGAATGAGCAGGGATATCCATGCTCGCTTTACACGGGTGAAGAACATCAGATAGTACCCGGTGCATGTATTCAGGCGTCCACTATCGAGATGGCAGATGAATCCCAGAGATATGATATAGCTGTGATCGACGAAGCGCAGATGGTGGCGGACAAGGAACGCGGCTGGGCGTGGACAACAGCGATTCTCGGTCTCAGAGCTGACGAGATACATGTATGCATCGCCCCATATGCAGAGAAGATCATCACTGACCTGATAGAGGAATGCGGCGATTCATATGAGATCATCCGTCATGAGAGGCAGACGCCTCTTGTCATGGATAACTCGAAATTCAAGCTGTTCAGAGAATATATACGTAAACATGATGCCCTGATAGTTTTCTCAAGAAGGAATGTGCATGCTGTCGCAGGCGAACTCAGAACGATGGGTATCAGGTGCAGTGTGATATACGGAAATCTGCCATATGATGTCCGGCAGGAGGAAGCAAGAAGATTCAGAGCCGGAGAAACCGATGTCGTAGTCGCGACAGATGCCATAGGAATGGGGATGAATCTGCCTATAGAGAGACTTGTTTTTCTGGAAATAAGCAAATTCGACGGAACGGATACGAGGCTGCTTAAACCGGCGGAGATACAGCAGATCGTCGGAAGGGCAGGAAGACGCGGCCTGTATGAAAAAGGCCTGTGGAACGCACTTGAAGGCAAGGACATCATTGCTTCTGCCGTTGATCTTGAGATCCCGCAGATCAATGCAGTGTATACAGGCTTCCCGGAATCACTTATCACTATAGATGGAAAGCTGTCCCGTATAATAAATGAATGGAGGAATATAGAGCCGCCTGAGGGTTACATAATCTCAGCGCTTGAACATGAGTATGAGCTGTGCGTCTATCTTGAAGAGAGGACCGATGACAAAAGACTTATATACAGGCTCATAACGATCCCGTTTGATGAAGAGGATAAGGAACTGAGATGGCTCTGGAACCGTCTGGCAGCGACTGTTGTGCACGGACATCCGGTGAAGCTTGCCGGAATGAATCTTGAACTTCCGTATAAAGATATGTCACTGACAGCAGCGGAGGCACTGTACAAGAAATATGACCTGGCGTATGCATTTATTGAAAAATTCGGTGACAAGGCGGAGTCTGAGACTGTCCTGCAATATAAAAAAGAACTGTCGGAGATCATAGCGGAAATACTGAAGACATCAAAGCTGCCGTTCAAAACCTGCAAGTATTGCGGCAGAAAACTGAGGTGGAATTACCGGTTCGGAATATGCGCTGAATGCCATAACGCAGCACGCGGAAGGCGCAGGCATCACTGGGATGAATTCTATTGACGGGAACGGGATGCTCCTTTCGCGGATTGTCTATTTCGGATAAAGTGGTAATATGGAGTCAAGGGAAAACAGACCATAGTGTCAGGAAAGGAGATATTTATAAGATGAAAAAGTATTTTACTCTGATTTTGGTAACTGTATTTGCGATGGCAATGTTCATGACTTCATGCCAGTCATCCGAGTTCGCTTTTACTGCAAATGATGACAACTCAATGTCCATCACTGCAGAGAATGCGGGAGATGATATGAGCTCAACTGCGGGCAATCTGACGATTGCTGATACGGATGAGATCGTTGTTACACCTGCTCTGGAAAAGGGTGAAGTAACTCTCGAATTCTTTGATTCATCCGGCTTTACTGACCCGGAAGAGGTACCTGATCTTGATGACGCTGAAGCTCAGGCAACAGTCACAGTATCCGGCAGTGAGGAAGCTGTGGTAGGTGTTGCTGCAGGAGAGTATTTGGTCAAGGCTACCGGCGGTGAAAAGGCTACCGGTACTGTGGAGATCACAGTACGTACTATGGGCCTGAGAGAGGGCTGGACCAAGGCTGAATCGACAGACGAAGCAGGCGAGAAAGCCGGCGTCGGACTCTTCCTCTGCGATCCGCAGGGAACAAGCCTCGGACCTGTCACCAATGCAGACTACAGCTATACAGATGGTGCTGCAGAAGCACACTACGGTGTAGCTGCAGTGGACCTGTATGTACACAAGGGTCTCAACAGCACATACGGCGGAGACGTATCACTTGATGACAACAAGTATGCCAACGAATGGACACAGACTGTTGCAGGCAAGGAAGTAAAGTGCTTCGGCAACCGTGAAGGTGAAGCGACCAAAACCATCTGGACTGACGGAGACTACGACTATGCAGTTCTCGCATACGGTGCAGGCGGAGATACTGATTACGGACTGAATGCTGAGGATCTCGCAACAGTACTTGCAGATATCCAGTAATAATCCGCACGGAAGGTCAGAGTCAAATGTCATAAAAGCCCTGGGATCTCAATCGTTCCGGGGTTTTTCTTTTGCCCGGTCCATATGTACCGCCAATGTTGTTTTGTGGTAATATAGAGGCGAATATGTACCAGCCGTACTGGCATGCAGGCTGTTCAGCTGGTAGCAGGACAGTACAAATCGCAAACAGATCACATAGGGGTAAAACAATGGATAATGAAGAAAGAATCGTCAGTCTGGCAAAGCCGGTGAGGAAGGGATTTCTGAGTCTTATATTCAGCAGGTTTTTCCTGTTTGCGATACTGCTTGTGCTGCAGGTCGCGATCGTGGTAATGGCATATCTGCAGTTCCGCGAAAAGCTCCCTTTCCTGATGAATGTCCAGTGGGCGTTCGCATTTATCATGATAATCCTGCTGTTCAACAGCAGAATGGACTCATCTGCCAAGCTGACCTGGATGCTCGTCATAGCGATGATACCTATCGCTGGTGCTGTTATGCTGTGGTGGACGCATGCGAATATAGGTCACCGAATGGAGACCGAGATGGTCAGAAGGCAGATAGATAATACCCGGAATATGCTGATCCAGCCTGAAAACGTCATACAGGAGATCGAACATGACGGATCAGGAACGGACGATATAAGTAAATATCTCAACAACACGGGATGCTTTCCGGTATATGACAAGACCAGCGTGACATACTATCCGCTCGGCGAGAAGAAACTGGATGCAATGCTCGCTGAACTCGAGAAAGCTGAGAAATACATATTCATGGAGTATTTCATAATTGAAGAGGGATACATGTGGGGCCGCATACTCGACGTTCTTACCCGCAAGGCAAAGGAAGGCGTGGAGGTCCGCGTGATGTATGACGGCATGTGCGAGATGTCGACGCTTCCTCCGAATTACTGGAAGCTGCTCGAAGCTGAGGGGATCCACGCGAAGGCTTTTTCACCTATCAAGCCGATCGTGTCTTCTCACTATAACTACCGCGATCACCGCAAGATACTCGTTATAGACGGCAACGTGGCATTCAACGGAGGAGTCAATCTCGCTGATGAGTATATTAACCGCATAGTGAGATTCGGCCACTGGAAGGATACCGCCATAAAGATCAAAGGCCCTGCTGCCAGGAGTTTTGCCCTGATGTTCCTGCAGATGTGGAACATCGGAAACGATGATCCGGACTACGACAAATGGCTGTCGATACCTGCCATTGAAGAGGACGCAAAGGGATATGTAATGCCTTATTGCGACAGTCCTCTTGATGACTACAAGGCCGGTGAGGCGGTGTACATGGATATACTGAACCGTGCAACGGACTATGTACACATTATGTCACCTTATCTTATACTTGACGGCGAGCTTGAGACAGCTCTGTGCTATGCTGCTCAGCGCGGTGTTGACGTAAAACTGATACTGCCGGGTATCCCGGACAAGAAGATCGCTTATTCGCTCGCCAAGACTCATTACAAACTGCTGAATGAGGCAGGCGTTAAGATATATGAGTACACACCGGGATTCATACACGCCAAGATGTTTATAAGTGATGATATCAAGGCTGTTGTGGGCACTATCAATCTTGATTACAGGAGTCTGTATCACCACTTCGAGTGCGCTACATACCTGTACAGAACAGACTGCATAGCAGATATAGAGAAGGATTATCAGGATACTCTTGCACAATGCAGAGAGGTCACTGCCGGCAGCATAAAGAAAGAAAAAATGTCATATAAGGTGGTAGGAGGGATAGCCAAGATGATATCCCCGCTTATGTAAAACGATTTATAGGCTCACTCACGATCGTGCAGAGGAGGACCGGAAGATGAAGAAAAGAATCAACCTCAGATCAGTTATTCTTCTGAGCCTGATGCTGGTATTTGCATGTGC
>CAMIWY010000100.1 GCA_946402595.1 uncultured Clostridia bacterium | reverse complement strand
CAAAAATAAGCAGAAAACCTGATTGTGATGTGAAAAGGAAGTTGCTTCTGCCAGAAAGAAGTGAAAGCGAAATGGCAGTAATCTGGTATCTGGTTGGCCGGGGTATTGATTATGACATAATCAAAGAATGCATTGACAAGGGCCTTATATATGAGTCTGAGGTGTATCACAACTGCGTCTTTCTGGGGTTTGATGAGACTGGGAAGGCAGCATATGCATCATTCCGATCAAGCAGTGATGATTGCCAGTTCAAGGGCGAAGCAGTTGGTTCGGATAAAAGGTATTCATTCAGGATAGATTGTGCTAGTAGCACACTCCATGTATTCGAGAGTGCCATCGATCTGCTCTCATACGCGACACTTATGAAGATGAAAACAGGTAACTGGAGAGCAGAAACGATGGTGTCTCTCGGTGGAGTATATACACCAAGCCCTAACAAACCGATGTCGAAGATCCCGGCAGCGCTGGATAACGCACTACAGAATCATCCAGAAGTGAAGATTATTGCATTGCACTTCGATAACGATAATGCCGGCAGAGCTGCAGCATTATCTATCATAGAACAGCTGAAAGTCAGGTATGAGATCCGCAATGAGCCACCACCAAAAGGCAAGGACTGCAATGATTATCTCATGCGTGTTCACTACAAAAGACTATATAAAACGAAAGGAGACAAAACGAATGACAGAAGCAGAAATTAATGAGAAAACCACTATAAGTGTGGTCTACTGTAAGCCTGGGGAGCGGGCGGAAACAGTCGAAATGGAAGAAAAACTTGAGACCATGCAAGCTATGGTCGGAGGACTTATTCAGGAATTTTTCCCATTCCATTCCGACACAGATCCCCGGTATGACGACGTAGCTCTCATCTGTAATGACGAAGGAAAGCTGATGCAGATGAAGCCGAGCAGAGCAATATTTGATGAAGACGGACGTGTGATGGATGTGATCGCAGGCCCGTTTTTTATTTGCTATGCACCGATCGAAAGCGAGACTTTTCTATCGTTACCGGATGATCTTAAGGAAGAAATGAGAAAGAAATTCGATCTGCCGGAACACTATTACCGCAGCGATGAAGGTCTGATGGTTCTCAAGTACGATCCAAAGGATCTGGACAGGGAGCAGGCGAGATGAGGCTGCATAACTTTAGCAAGCAGAGCAAAGTAGCGCTCACGCCCTCCTTCGCACCTCAGGGGCAAGCCCCTGAAACCCCGTCGGACGTGAGCACTCATCACTGAGCACTCAGGCAAACCGAGAAGAAAGGAGTGATCAACATTGAGAGAAAGAGGATACAGAGTGCCGGTCTACCTGACTCTTGAAGAAAAGGAAGACCTGCATGAGAAAGCATCTGCAGCCTGTATGGATCATAACCGTTTCATCAGGATGCTCATATCAGGTTACGAGCCGAGACCGGCTCCGGATGACAGGTTTTACGAGGTCATGGATCTCGTCAGAGGAATGGGAGACAGACTTGAACAGCTGCAGAACGTTGTGAAAGATGAGGGCAGCGTTCGCTTCCTTGAACAGGAGGCGGAAAAGTGGCATCTGTTCCAGCAGACGATCGAACAGAGATATCTTATACCGGACAGGAGGAAAGACTGATGGCAGTGACAAAGATATGGCCGATCAAGAACAGTTTCGCTGCACCAATCATCTATGTGCAGAACAGCGAGAAGACTCTTAATCCGAACGCGGATATGTCGGAGGAATCCCTGCAGGCACTGGAGGATGTCATCGAGTATGCGGCCAACGAAGACAAGACCGAGATGAAGTACTATGTCAGTACGATCAACTGCAACAAGAGATGTGCAAGGGATGAGTTCGCCATGGTCAAGAAGAGGTTCGGTAAGGAAGGCGGCATCGTAGCATTCCATGCTTATCAGAGCTTCGCTCCGGGTGAGGTCAATCCGTCTGAGGCACACAGCATTGGTGTCGAGTTGGCGAGGAGATTATGGGGAGACAGGTTCCAGATCGTGGTCGCAACCCATGTAAATACAGCTGCGGTCCATAATCATCTAGTCATCAATTCAATCTCCTTCAAAGACGGCAAGCGATTCCACGGCTGCAGGGAGACGACAGGTATGCTGAGAGAAATGTCTGACCGCATTTGTCAGGAGCACGGGCTGTCCGTGATAAAGAATCCAAAAGGACAGCGGGTGAATACTTATCTGTATAAGATGGAGCGGGCAGGGATGCCTACCAGATACAATGTCGCACGGCAGTCAATAGATGAGGCAATCGCGCTCAGCCTTACAATCGAGGAGTTTAAGGCTGAGCTAAGAAGCCGCGGATACAGCTATCGTTTTGATCCGCAGCGCAAATACTGGACCATAACACCGCCCGGCTGGAAGAAGCCGATCAGGATCCATCAGCTAGGTGAGAACTACACACGAGAGAGCATAGAGCGTCGGATATACGAGAACGATCCGTCAGTCAGGACCGAGAGAGTGCGGCAGCAGTACCACAGACCGAATCACTACAATCTGCGTAGACGCATTGACCGCATCATGGGACGAAGCGGTCTTGAGAAGCTTTATCTCAGGTACTGTTATGAGCTCGGACATCTGCCGAAGTATCAGCAGAACCCGACCAAGCTCCATATACTGCTGAAGGAAGATCTTCTGAAGTGTGATCAGTACTCTGAACAGGCTAAGCTCCTGTCGAAGTACCATGTGAGCACCGACGAAGATCTTTCTCTGCTTGTGGAGAAGCTGGAGGATAAGATGCGGTCCGTATCCGCAGAGAGAGATGAGATGCGCAAAGTATCCAGGCGGAATATCCCCATTGCTCAGATAGATGCCGCCAGAGACAAAGTGACTAAACTGACTGCCGAACTCAGAGAACTCAGGAAGGAACTCAAGGTGTGCACACAGGTACAGGAACGCTCTGATCATGTAAGGGAAAACCTTGAGATTATTGACAGAGACCGGCAGCGTGAAAAAGCGAGGTAGTACCCTGTAAAAAGTGTGCCTTTTCGGGGCTATTTTGCTCAAAAAAGCCTGGTGACGACCAGAAAAAAACGAGGGTGTTTTAAAAAAAGGATATACGGGTCGATGAGCAAAAAACATAAGACAAAAAAGCTGGTGACGACCAGAAAAAACGCAAGGAGGTTCATGTGGCAAAAAGAGGGTTAAGAGAAGAGCGTGAGACGATCATTCGATTCGATGAAACCGATGAGCCTGTGATCATCTACACATTCAACGCTGACCTGAAGAGAAGACTGAAGGACTTTGCAAGGAAATATCCTGACTTATGCAGAAAGACCGTTGAGGATAAAGAATATGGCGGCATGACATATGAGCTTGAAAAAACCAGACTTCAGATCAGGTTTACTGCACCATACAGCAAGGAGCGTAGAAAATCAGCCGGAGAATCTGTAAAGAAAAACAGGACATCAATAGGTAAAGATAAATAAGGAGTATGACTCCCGATTATTATGATTATTGCAGAAGGGAGATGATTGAATGAATCCGGGAGGAGATGCAGCAGAACAGGTCGTCAGGCTGTCGCTTGAAGGAGTGGAAGTCGCGGCTAAGATATCAGGTAACGGCGCGAAGAACATCGCGCTACTTTTGTATGCAACTCTCAAGCAGGAACAGAAGACCAAGGGCAAGGCCAGACTGACTAGTATGCTGAAGTCAGGTAAGGAACTCAAGGTCTATACGATCACCCAGAAGGACCTTCCGAAGTTCTCACAGGAAGCGAAACGATACGGAGTTCTTTACTGTGTGCTGAAGGACAGAAACAACAAGGATCAGAATGCTGCGGTGGATGTGATAGCAAGAGCAGAAGACGCAAGCAAGATCCAGAGAATCACGGAGCGCTTCAGGCTGGCAACTGTTGACCGCGCAGATGTATCGCTGAACATCCTTAAGGACAAGGACAAGATGTTCCCTAAGGACAAGTCTGTGAAGGAGGCGCTGCAGGGCGGCAGGCCTGAGGGTGAGCTGGAGGAAATGCCTGACCCTGAAAGAGGACTTCCTCCGGCATATGATGAAGAGCCTATCGAAGGACGCAGCATAGATGACGGGCCGAAGAAGGAGGAACTTCAGGTAAACCCCAGTTTGGCAAAGACAGGCCGAGACCCTCTGTCAGAGCCAAGCTCAACGCAAGCAGACCGCTCAAATGGCCTCCCTGGTAAGGAAAGGCCATCGGTCAGAGAGAAGCTGAATCTGTATAAGGCAGAGATAGCCAAGGAAAAGGCTGAAAGGGCGAGCGAACTTGCGAGAGATGTGGTCTCAAAGGGTGTCGACGCGGCAAAGGATGTCGTTAAAGCGGTGCCTTTACCGGGAAGGGAGCGCTAACAGATGATACGGACAAAGAAGATAGAAATAGATGAGTATGAACAGGGGATCCTGATCAATGCTCTGAATCTATTCAGGAATCAGCAGATCAGAGAGTCTCGCCCCACTGATCCTATCGATGAACTCATCATGAAGATCATCGAACACGGACCCAGGAATCTGATGGTAGCTGAAAGAGGAGACTCATACGGGTACGCAAGGTAATCACAGGGATGATTTCCTTATTGCGGCCGCCGGTGCAGTACCGGTCGTGTGTGTAGGACTAAAGATCGCACCATACTGGGACGGGAGCATATTCGAGCTCGTTACTCAGTTGGATGAGATATTTGCCGAGCCTTGGCATATAGAACTGGCAAGATGCAGCCCACAGGCTGTTTTGTTTTGCCTCTTTTTATATGTAATGGGCATCGGTATATGGCTGTCCACACGCCGGAACTACCGGAAAGGAGAGGAGCACGGCTCAGCTAAGTGGGGCGATGCAACAGCCGTGAACCGAAAGTACAGACAGAAACCTGACTGCATGAACAAAATACTGACTCAGAATGTAAGAATCGGCTTCAATGCTCAAAGGCACAGAAGAAATCTGAATATCCTTATCATCGGAGGAAGCGGAGCAGGAAAGACCCGATTCTTTGTAAAGCCAAATGTCATGCAGGCAGCGGGTAATGGTGCGGAATTCAGCATGATCCTGACCGATCCGAAAGGCGAGCTTGCCTTATCTACGGGAAGAATGCTTGAGGAATGTGGGTATCAGGTAAGAATCCTGGACCTAATCAATCCTTACCAGAGCCATTGTTATAACCCTTTCGTATATCTGAGGGATGATAACGATGTGCAGAGACTGGTTACAAACCTGTTCAAAGCAACAACGCCACCCGGTTCGACCTCTCAGGATCCGTTCTGGGACAATGCAGCTCAGATGCTTCTGATGGCTCTCGTCCTATACCTTAAGTATGAAGCACCGGAGGACGAGCAGAACTTCGCAATGGTTATGGAGATGCTGAGAGCCGGTGAGGTGGATGAGGAGGACAGCAAGATGCCTAGCGCACTTGATACACTCTTCTTTGATCTCAGAAAGACGGATCCGGATCATATCGCGCTGAAATACTACGATGCGTATCACTCGGGATCCGGCAAGACACTGAAGTCGATACAAATCACTCTTGCAGCAAGACTGGATAAGTTCAACCTGGACAGCATTGCATCACTTACGATCACGGATGAACTGGAACTCTGGAGGATCGGCGAAGAGAAGACAGCATTGTTTGCGATCATCCCGGATAACGACACGAGCTTCAACTTTCTTGTGAGCATACTCTACACTCAACTGTTCCAGCAGCTGTTTGAGGTGGCCGACAAAAAGTACGGAGGCAGTTTGCCGGTACCGGTGCAGTTCATTTTTGACGAATTCGCCAACATATCTCTGCCGACGGACTTTGACAAGATCCTTTCCGTCATGAGATCGAGAGGCGTATCTGTCAGCATCATCCTGCAGAATCTGGCACAGCTCAAGGCGCTGTTTGAAAAGCAGTGGGAATCGATAGTCGGCAACTGCGTGCGCCCAGAAGTCGCCAGCGCACAATAAATAAAGGCGACGTGGTTAATGAAGA